>JALWME010000276.1 GCA_027083995.1 Sulfurovum sp. | reverse complement strand
GTAAGCCCTAAACTTTGCATATCTTCCATGATTTTTTCTGCAAGATAGTAGCCTAAATAAGAAGGTACTGCATTACCTACCATTTTGTATCCAGCCATGACATTTTTATAGTAAAACTTATGTGTATCTGGGAATGTTTGAATTCTTGCACATTCTCGTACAGAAAGCCTTCTGTATAAATGTTCTTTTGTTGGAACAAAAATACGTTTATTTTGTTCTACAAATTGCATTTTTGGTGCTTGTGGGTGTATAGGAGCATGTCTTCCTCCTGCTTGTATAGTAAAAGATGGTTCTTCCCATGAACGTACACGGTTACGTGACATAAACATACTAGAAAATGTACCGATAGCGTATTCGTGATTAGCTAATTTGCAATTGTCCCCATTGGTATAGTTTTTTTCTTTTGCAGGAAGTGCACTGTCTTTAATATCCCAAATGACATCTTTTAGATAACGTTTTTTGTCAAAGCCCGTTGGAAATTCAAATTCCATATTTAAGTCTTCTCTGTATCCTACAAAGAAAACACGTTTTCTATCTTGTGGTACTTTAAAATCATGAGCATTGAGCATCTTAAATGAAAGCTTATATCCACTCTCTTTAAAAAGTGTCTTAATGTTTTCGAGTGCATCTTTATGTCGAGTAGCCAACATACCAGAGACATTTTCAGCTAAAAAGAAAAGAGGTTGTTTGTCTTTTAGTAGGCGTATAAATTCAAAAAAGAGTTGTCCACGATGATCATCAATACCTCTGAGACTTCCTGCTTCACTCCAACTTTGACATGGAGGACCACCGATGATACCTAAAGTTTCAGGTATTTCATTAGATGGTATTTTGGTGATGCTTCGTCTGTCAAGCTTGGTATGGGGGAAGTTTTTCTCATAGGTTTCCCAAATGTCTTTATCATATTCATTTGCCCAAATGGTATTGAACCCAGCTTTTTCAAAACCTAAGTCTAAACCACCTGCACCAGAGAAGAGAGAGATTATATTCATCTTTACACCTTAAATGCTAATAGTTTGGCATCAATGAGTTGCACAGGATTATTAGGATTTTTTATTTTAACATCTTTTGCACTAATCTTGTCATTGTTTAATGCTTCAATAGCTTCTCTATCTGCATCTGGTAAAGTATTATATTTTTCTTTTTGTAAAAGTACAATACATTGAAATTCTACATTTTCATCATACTCATAGATATAGGAAAAAGTTTTATTCGGATTGTCAATATGCCACATACCACGTATACGTAAATCCGTGATACCAAGAGGGTCAACTTTTTTAACTTTACCTAGCTCTTTTGTTTCTGTGAATTCAACATTTGGAATAGTGTTTATGCCCTCTGAAATAGTGTTTTTTATACGTTCATAAATTGTTTTATCTGCACAAAAGCAATCTCCATAGACAAGCCATAATGATTTAAGCGTTGTCTTTTGTGTATATCCAATGGCATAAAGCATATCTTTTTCTGCCCAAGCTTCACAAGTCTTACAAGCTTTTGTTATCATTGGGCTATTGGCATAAAGTTTTGCTTTTGGATAGGAGCTATTTAAAGCTATAGTTGAATTTTTAGATTCTAATTTTTTAATCTCAATGGCATCAGAATTTTTAAGCATTAAATCAGGTGGGTTATTTTTATTTCCTTGATAGGAGTATATTTTTGAAAGTTTCTCTAAACGTAGTGTTTCATCTGTCATATTATGAGTAGATGAAAATATGTTTTGAATATAGTGTTCTAAGCCTTCACCCATATTATTGGCTCTATTATTACCAGTAGTAACAGATGTGATATTTTGCTGATAGTTATTGACTATATTGATAAATGCTTTTAGTATGTTAGACATAGTACCTCTAGTTATTTGATGATGTAAGTTTATCTGAAAAAAAGTGAAA
>JALWME010000275.1 GCA_027083995.1 Sulfurovum sp. | reverse complement strand
CTCTGACTCACCAAGAAGCCCAAATACTTTTCAAAAAGTGGGTAGGTTCTCGTTGGTTTGCTCCCAATGCTTTTAAGAAATATTTGGACGATGACAACACCTTAACGGGCTATTATCTACCTTACTGGACCTATGACTCCGATACAGTATCACCCTACCATGGGCTAAGAGGTGATGTCTATTATGTCACAGTTACCAAAACCATCATAGACAATGGCAGACGTAGACAAGTGCGCGTACAAGAACCACGTATTAACTGGACCCCTGTATCAGGTACAGTATATGTAAGTTTTGATGATGTAACCGTTGGGGCATCAAAGACCATATCTCGTGCTATTTTAGATTCTTTAGAACCATGGGACACATCACGTCTCGTAAACTTTGATGAGAAATATCTTTCTGGATTTGAAGCAGAAGAGTACACTATAGGACTGGACAATGGTTTTGAGTTTGCCAAAGCAAAAATGTCTTATAAGATAGAAAAAAATATACGCTATGACATAGGTGGTGATCAACAAAAAATAAACTCCATACAAACAAAACACAACAATATCACCTATAAAAATGTACTTTTTCCTGTCTGGACAGCCTCTTTTGTATGGAAGGACAAAGAATACCACTATGCTATCAATGCCCAAACAGGTAAAGTCGTCGGAGAAAGACCCTATTCTATCATAAAGATAGTCATTGCTGTATCTACTGTCATTGCTGTCATAGGTGGCTTCTTGTATTTGGAGAGAGGGGGGATACTCCAAGACCTTATGCAAGACTCTGGAGTAGTTGTTTTTTCAATTTAATGTGTTTGTATTTTCGGTCTTTCTTGCTCTACAGGTATAACTTCCACCACTTCATCTGCACCTTTTTCCAAAGATGAAAGTGTGCTATCATTCATTGCTTTCATTTCTTTTGAAGCACTCTCAATCAAATTACTTACCTCATCCTTTGTATTGGTAGACTCTGGTGTAGGCAACTCAATGCTAGGTGTTTTTACCTCTGGCACAACCTCAACTTCTATTGTGGTAGGGGTAGGAATGCTGCTAGCTGCTGCTTCTGACTTAACAGGTACTTTACTTGTATTACACTCTTTAAGCTCTTCTTGTACTTCTTCAAGTGCTTCATTTACATCAAAAAGTTTATCGTCCAAGGTCTTTACCCGCTCTACATTTGCACCATGTTCATAAACAAGTTCACCACCCTCTTTACCTTGTTTTAAAGTTACAACAACAAATCCTATAAGTACCACAAAAAACAGAAATCTGAAAAAGCTCTTTCCTGTCATAGCAAGTAGCTTAAAGAACAATAATACCCCAGACCCAATAAGTAAATATGTCCCTAAAAGTTTATGTTCTTTTAACTCTTCTTTTCCTTCTATAGAGAGCAATTCATAACTCTCTTTTCCATCGACTAGACCAGTAAAGTATGCTGCCGCAAAAGCAACAACAGTCAGCACAATAAGAATAAACGAAAAACCACCCACTGTCTTTTTTCTTGCAAAAAGATTATAAAACTCTAAAAGCAGTATTACTATTGGTAAGGCAATAGCAAAATGATCCACTGAGGGGTGAAGCAACACGGGTATATCAAAAGGCAACTCTATTTTTGGCAAATCGATAGCTGGTAATTCCATAACAATATCCTTTATTTAAAGTTGCTTAGATTATAACACAAATGCACTAAAATGGCTTAACCACCACCATAATGACGATAAATATCATGAGCAGTGTCGGTGCTTCATTATATATCCGTAACCATTTAGAACTCTTATAGTAGGGGTTATCTATCATAATCATACGTATCTTTCCAAGTGAGATATGATAGGCCAAAAGAAACGCTATAAGTAAAAGTTTTACATGCATCCATCCTCCACTTAAAAATATACTAGAGTTTAAGTAAAGCATCACT
>JALWME010000274.1 GCA_027083995.1 Sulfurovum sp. | reverse complement strand
TCATACACCCTGAAGAGTATATTTTATAACGTCTGGAGAGTAAAGATTTATTGTCTGTATCATGCAGGTAGACAGCATATTTGTTGGGAAACATAAACTTGACACGCCCAAGAGCATTTGTCTCTCCGGGGTATTGTACAAAACGGTATGGTACACGCTTTTTACTGTGTTCATAAGGGTCTAGCATCTCTGGTGTTATTTGTATCTCTTTATTGCCAGAGAATACATGAATATTGTTTTCTTCTAAATAAGCAGGATTTTCTCTTAGTACATGGATCAGATCTTTTTTTATGAGGCTGTCTGGTATGGTCCATGTAGGGTTGAGTACCATATAGCGTATAGCATTATGAAAAAGTGGTGTAGGCCTATCTATACGCCCTACTACAAGCCCCATCTTCATTGTTTTTACACCATCTTTATAGTAACGTAAGTTAAAGTCAGGGATATTCACCTCTACATGTTCATCTTCAAATCGTTTAGGATAGAGCTTTGTTTTATCCAAGTTGGTGATAATAGCTTGTATGTTTTTCTTTACAGGTTGATTGAGGTAGTAGGTCATGGTTTTGTCTACCATGCCATCAGTTTTTAGCAAGTATCGTCTTTGGTAGGTAAGCACAGCCTGTCTAAGGGTTTCATCGAATCTGCTGTTTATCGGAGCATTTTTAGGGTAGTCTCCAGAGATTTGTAAACGTTTTTTTATCTCTTCAACACGTGAGGAACTGTCTCCTAATTGTAAAGGTTTTGCATAATATTTTAATTTGGGAAATTTATCCATAACGCGGTAGGATTTTAGTAGGTTTACCAGTTTTCTATAACGTTTCTCCATAGGGATAAGAGCAGTTAAATATTCATTTATATTACCATCAATAGCAGCTGAGACCAGATGCTTTGTATTGGGGAAAGATTTGTAGGACATCTCCCATCTGGCTTTTATGTCGTCACTTTGTTTGAGGTTTGCTAATTTTTTTTGTACCAGATTCCAGTCCACATCTCCTTGAACAAGAAAGCGAACCAAGCGTACGAATGAGTTTGAAAGCATCAAGTCAATTCTTGCATATACAGCAGCTTTTTTATGTGCGGGGATATCTCCATTATCAAGTTGAAAATAGAGACGTGCAATAGACTTTTGATCAAAAGATTTATTTTTATAATTATACAAAGGGTTTTTAAGTGCCTGAATGAGTGTGGCCATTTTTACTTCATTTTCTTCTCCTATCCATACAGGACGGTAGTCAGTTTGTGCATAAATACTTGCAACAATGGCTTTGTTTTGTCCTTTGAGGTGTTTTTGCAAAGAGCTTTGTATATGTGCTGCGATGTTTTGTATGCTAAGAGGTTGCGCAAGAAGACCCAAGGTCAAAACCCAGAATAAAAGTAAAATTTTTATAGTGTTCAACTGTTTCCCCAAATATTTTGTTTGTATTATAGCAAAGTTATTTATGCAGCTGTTAATACTTTTATGCTTATCTGTTTTTATACCCTTTGTCTATGAGTTTTAGATATTTGACAGGAGTAACTCTTTTCATCTCTTCTGCCAGCCATTGTATCTGAAACCATGCGGCACCAGAGTCACGCAGATCGAAATAGTTTTTAAGACTTCGTATATTAAATGTCACTACCATATCGACTTTCCAGTTATCTGAGACTATGTGTTTAAAACCATCCCCTACATTTCTTTTTTTCTTTCCCGTTTGCAAAGTCTCAAAGAGTGTTTGGGCATCATCTTTGCATTCTGTTATAAATGGCAAGGATGATTTTGCAATGGCATTTTTAAGAAAGTCATTGTCTTTTGCATACTGAAACTGTAATTTGTCATACATGGCTTTTATCTCTATAGCTAAGTATTGTATATCTGTTACGACAAAAAGATTCAGAGCAAGTACTTTTTCTAAAAAGAATGTAAAGCTATT
>JALWME010000273.1 GCA_027083995.1 Sulfurovum sp. | reverse complement strand
CTGTATATAGGTATTTTATAGTGACATTATAGCATTTTTAGGGTCTTAGATAGATGATTTATCGGCTATATTTAGAGGATAGGCTTAACTTTTAGACTGCTTTAAGAATGTTCTTGCACAGTCTCATAACGTGGGGACGAGGAAAACGAGAAAAAAGATATATTAACTAGTTCCCATACTGCTATACAACGTGGGAACGAGGAAAAAGTTTATACAGTTAAAAGTTTATCTTCAATATTTTGAAGTGATTTAAGTACACAATTTTCAATTGTTTCTTCATTTATATTTTCGAGAAACAAACTATCTTTTATCAAACATTCTTCATCACTAATATTATTATTTCCAAAAGCAGAAGCAATACGATATGTTTCTACTCTCCATAATTGAGATTTATATTGATTATTATATTTTAAAATTTCAATTCTGAATTTTAGTTCTTCGCCATCTTTAACAGTTATTGGTTCTAGTTCTATTGTTTTAACAATTTCATTATAATTTAACATATTTACTCCTATTTCTTTTTACATTTACACTGACAATGTCTAGCGTATGTACCTCTAGGTGCTTTTTGCGTAGCATCCCTTTTTGCATTTTTACATGCTTCTGGTTCATTTTTTCCTGTTCCTATACCTGTAACTCTATCTGGCCCACTTTTCGCACTAATCAGTTGAATATTACAAGAAGATTTACATTCCCATTTTGCTGCACTTGCTGATACTGTGAATAATACGACTAAGCTCACTATTGATAACACACTTGATAATTTCATTTTAAATAACCTTTTTAAAAATTCTGAAATATTAATTTCAGTACAAATATTATCTCTCTCTCTCTTCCTTAATATCTTCTTAGTCTAATCCGAACACTCTCTTCATGTGCCGTCAACCCCTCAGTATTGGCTATCAACGCACACTGTTCGCCTATCTCTTGCATCCCTTGCTTAGACATAGAGATAATAGACGATTTCTTCAAGAAGTTATCTACAGACAACGGCGAATAGAATTTTGCTGTTCCACCAGTTGGTAGTGTATGGTTAGGGCCTGCTACGTAGTCACCTATAGGCTCAGGTGTATTTTCTCCTAAGAAGATGGCTCCTGCATGTTTAATGCTCTCTAGCAATGCCATAGGGTCTTTTGTGATGACTTCCAAGTGTTCTGGTGCTATCTCGTTCATAAGCTCAATCGCCTCATCCATATCGGCTGTAACGATAATCGCCCCACGCTCTTCTATAGACTTTCTAGCTATCTCTTCACGACTTAGTGTGCCAAGGAATTCTTCTACTTTATCACTTACTCTGTTAGCAAGTTCACCATCAGTAGTGATGAGAATAGAACTTGCCATCTCATCGTGTTCTGCTTGACTAAGTAAGTCTATGGCTACATAATCTTCTCTTGCACTCTCATCTGCTAAGATACCTATCTCAGAGGGACCTGCTATCATGTCTATGTTTACTTCTCCGTAGACTAACTTTTTTGCTGTTGCCACAAATATGTTTCCCGGCCCCGTGATGACATCTACTTTTGGGATAGTCTCCGTTCCATACGCCATCGCACCTATAGCAGAGGCACCACCTACTCTGTAAACTTGTGTGACTTTACAGAGATGACATGCAGCGAGTAACAGCTCATTGAGCTCATTATCTGGTGCTGGGGTACAAACGACTATCTCTTCTACACCTGCCACTTGTGCAGGGATAACGTTCATAAGAAGTGAGCTTGGGTAGGCTGCTTTTCCACCAGGGATGTAGAGCCCTGCACGGTCAACAGCTGTGACTTTTTGTCCTAGTATGGTTCCGTTGGCTTCTTTGTCCATCCATGTTTTTGGCATAAGTTTTTGGTGATAAGATTCGATTCTATCATACGCAAGGTGTAGAGCATCACGCAGTGTTGGGTCTATGTTTTCATAAGCTTTAGCCATATCCTCTGTACTTACAAGAAGTTCAGCATCACTCTTAGGCTCCCATCTGTCAAACTTGGCTATCTGTGCTTTAAGTGCAGTGTTTCCTTCTCTTTGTATCTCTTTAAGCAGACCAGAGACGATGTTTGTTACACCCTCTATGTCCATCTTCCCACGTTCTAAAAGTTCATTGAAGTTCGCTTCAAAAGTGTCATCACTGCTGTAAAATATTTTCATCTTGTTGTCCTATTTGGTGGGCAAGAATGCCCACCCTACGATTTGAATTCTGGGTACTTACGTTCGTACCTTGGGAGCATACTCTCATTGCCCAACACACCACCTTGGTGTATGTAGAGTGTAGGCTTAGCCATCACCTCAGGGTGAGCAAGCAAAGTACGCCATCCCAGTGGGTCATAAAGGAGGTCAAAGACCACTCCCGTTTGTTGCTGTAATTTTAGCCAAATTTTGTAATTTTCTCTATAAAGTTTTCCAAAATGGTGTTTTTTCTCTAAAGACAAAATAGTTGGATGATAGTTTTCGTCCTCTTCAAGTTCTAAAAACTGTTTTTTTAGATAGTCACTATCACCCACACAAGGATTCGTGTAAACACGAGTGAGCAGTGAACAGTGAGCAGTGAGCAGTGTTTTTTGCAAAAAAAGTGCTGTAGTTCCTGTACCTGATGGTAGAAAGATATTGAGCTCTTTAATATTCTGTTCTTTTTGCCAGTCATTAATCTCTTGAGCTAAAAGTCTAAGACCATACTCTGCTTCTTTTTGTCGTCCACCTTCTTCAACAAAAAGCACACTCCCCCCAAACTGCTCACTGCTCACTGCTAGTTGCTCACTAAGAACCATCCCATTTTCAATTGCTCCTTTATAATTCCCATGAGGATTATCTTTCAAATACTCTGCAATATGCTCCACATAATACTCAAACTCCCACCCCTTCATTTTCGTAAGTACAGAGAGTGAATACATGCTATTAGACTGTGCAGAACCATAGGAAACTATTTTGTTAATATCTGGAAAATCATTTTCTAAGAAGTAGTGAAATTTACGGGCTTTGTTTCCAGAGAAGTCTGGATGAAGAAGGTCATCTCTTTTCAAATAAAAAGAGTGACCTTCAAAAATATATTTTTCTATAGGAGAATTTAAATTCATAAGAAACCCATCCATTAATCACACGATAGTGTGCCTTGTTACCCCGAACACCCTTGTAAGCAGAGCGATTTGAGAGGGGTAACGACTTTTGCTTACTTTTCTAGAAAAGTAAGGAGAATAACAACGCCACAGTTTTAGAAAAAGGCAAGTAAGTAAACTTAGTTACGTCCAATACAATTCAAATCACTAAACGCCTTCTCAAGACGAGAAACCATGGAAAGCTCAGCAGCACGCATCCATTTACGTGGATCATAGTAAGATTTATTTGGCTTATCTTCACCCTCAGGATTACCTATCTGCCCCTGCAAGTAGTCTTTATGTTCATTCTCATATTCACGTACACCATCCCAAAATGCCCACTGAGTATCTGTGTCGATATTCATCTTGATGGCACCATAAGAGATAGCCTCACGAATATCAGCTAACTCTGAACCAGACCCTCCATGAAAAACAAAATCTACAGGCTTTGTTCCAGTATTATATTTCTCCTCAATGAACTTTTGAGAGTTATCTAAAATTTTTGGTGTTAAGCTTACATTCCCAGGTTTATAGACTCCATGGACATTACCAAAGGATGCTGCTATGGTGAAGTTAGGCGAAATTTTCATAAGTTCTTCATAGGCATATGCCACCTCTTCAGGTTGTGTATAGAGTAATGAGTTGTCAATGTTAGTATTATCGACCCCATCTTCTTCTCCACCAGTAACACCCAGTTCTATCTCCAGTGTCATACCCATCTTAGACATTCGCTCAAGGTAAGTCTTACAAGTAGCTATGTTTTCTTCTATAGGCTCTTCACTTAAGTCTATCATGTGTGAAGAAAAAAGAGGGACACCATGTGCTTTATAATGTGTCTCACTGGCATCCAAAAGTGCATCTATCCAAGGTAGCAGTTTTCTTGCTGCATGGTCTGTATGCAGTACCACAGGTACACCATAAGCCTTAGCTACGGTATGCACATGTTTGGCACCTGAGATACTGCCTAAAACTGCAGCCTCATCAGAAGGTAAACCTTTTCCTGCATAGTACGCTGCACCACCATTAGAAAACTGTACAATCACTGGAGAGTTTACTTTTTTAGCTGCTTCAAGTACTGCATTAATTGAAGAGGTACTTACTACATTAACTGCTGGTATTGCAAAGTCTTCATTCTTAGCTACTCCAAATAACTTTTGAAGAGCATCACCTGTAATAACACCTGCATTTACTATATCTAAAACTTTTGTAGACATATACTATTTCCTATATAGTTTATTTAATTTTTATTTTTGCTTTTTTCATAAGTTTCGAAACAACTTTTTCTTGAGCCAATTGCATTTTTATATTGTTTTTTGCTTTTGAAAATGGCGGTATTTTTTGTTTACTTTTTGCTTTTTTTGCCATTTTTTTCATTTTACCATATGCTGCTTTTGCCTCTTTATCTGAGATTTTAATCTTAGACATCTTTTTTTGCATCCAAAACCCAGAGAGAGCTGCTTCTTTCTCTTTCTTTGTCAATTGGTTTCTAGCAGCAGAGGCTACCAATTTAGAAGGTGCCATCATCTGTATAAGCTGTTTTCTACCATCTTTTGGAAGCTTGGCCCAAGTCATCTTGCCTTTTGTAAGTGCTTTAAGTGCTTTATTGGCTTCTTTGACAGTAATCTTCATACCATTAACTGTACCTGCTGTTGCAGCTGATACACTTGCAGTACTTAAAAATAGCCCTAGCCCTAAAGTAATTAATATTTTCTTCATTATGTTTCCTTTGTATTTTGTATTTTACCTAATGTTTCTGATGATTCATTTGAATCATTGTTATCTGTGTTTGTTACATTACTGTCATCATTTACCGTAATGTTGACATCTCTCATCAGGTTTGCCATCATTTTTTGTTCTAGTATTTCATTTTTTAGGCTATCTCCCAAACTCATAAAGTGTGGTATTTGTGCTTGTGGATTAAGTGCCAATGACTTCTCTTTTTTAAGTTCATACAATTCGAGCATCTCTTCACTGCTTACTTCTATTGTTGCTCTTTGTTTTTCTATCCATATCTGCTTAAAGATAGCCTCTTTTTCCTCAGGGCTTATATCCTGCATCACTGCATCTCTCAAGACAATAGGTCTTGCCAAGTCCTCTATGAGTACTCTACGCTGTTTTGTATCAAGTCTGTCAAAATCTTTGACTTTACCTCTAGTCACTTGTTCCAAATACCCATCTGCCTCTTTTTTTAGAATGTCTACCCCGTTTACAGTTGCTATTACAGCTGTTTTAGGTCTACTTTTAAAATGTTTTATTTTATACATGTTTTGTAAATCTTTTAACACAATAAAACGTTGTTTTCTAGGGAGTCTGTCGATATCTTTTATTTTACCTTTGGTGACTTTTTTTATGTATCTGTCTGCTTCTTTCTTACGCACAGCTTTACCATCATGATAATGTCCTATAACAGCAGTTCCAGGTCTGCTCTTATGTCTTATTTGTTTTGCAACTTTCGGTTTGTGCTTTGCATCAATGCTAAGCCCATCAAGATTTACCATACCTGGTGAATCTTTCTTTTTCATAATATTTGTAAGAGAATCTTTAAGTGCATCAGCAGATAGAGTACCAAGCATCAATGTTGATGTTAGTACCAATCGAGATAAGGTTTTCTTCATAGTATGCTTTCTGATTTTTTAAATCAACATTTATTTACTGTTATTTGTCTCTGTTTTAGGCATAACAATACTCGCTTTAGACTTAAGCTCTTTTGCCATTTCTGTAATTTTAGTTGCAAATTGTTTCTGTTTTAATGAAGCAATAATTTTATCTTTCACCTTATCATATGGTGTGGTACTCGCATCTTTTTTATCTTCCAAATAAATCACATGATATCCAAACTGTGTTTTTACTGGTTTATCTGTAATAGTCCCTACCTCCAATGCCCATACAGCTTTTGAAAACTCTGGTACCATTTGACCTTTACTAAAAGACCCTAAGTCTCCACCTTTAGGACCAGAAGGACCTGTTGATTTAGCTTTTGCCAGCTCAATAAACTTCGCTTTGAGTGCATCACCTTTTAATGCTTTCATCTCGTCTATAAGTACTGTGGCATCTTTTTCATCTTTGACCAATATATGTCTTGCATGCACAGAAGCTTTTTGTATAAATTTATCAGCATTTTTGTCATAAAAAGCTTTTGCTTCAGAATCACTGACTACCACGTTATCCATCTGTGTTTTCATCCACATATTTACAAGCAATTCTTCTTTTATCTTCTCCATATTTCTTTGAAATTCAGGTTTTTTATCTATGCCTTCTTTAGCTGCGAGTTCTGTAAAAAGTGCTTTTTCTATCAATCTATCAACAATCATAGTCTGTTGGGATTTATCTAACCCTGAAAAATGTGCCTGAGGAGAAGATGCATTGACAAATGTTTCAGCCTCTTGTTTGGTAATGTTTTTGCCATTGACTGTTACTAAAATATCTGATGCAGTAAGTGATGATGCCATCATGGCAACAGTAAGTAATGAAGTTTTTGCTAGTTTTAACATGTATTATAAGTCCTTAGTTATGTAATAATTTAAATAAAAGTATAGCCCTCTTGGGTAAATCAACCATTAATGTGGTACTATTTTAGTCTTATTATATTTAGAGCAAGGTTTGAATAATGGCAAAAGTCAAAAAAGCAACAAAAAAAGAGATAGATGAGATAAAAACACTCTTTTTACATCATTATCCAGACTCCTTGACTGAGCTAAACTACACTAACCTCTATGAACTTCTCATTGCAGTGATGCTCTCAGCCCAGTGTACAGACAAGCGTGTTAACATAATCAGCCCTGCACTCTTTAAAAAGTATCCAGACCCAATCAGCCTTGCCAATGCAGATTTGGATGAAGTAAAATCCTACATCAATACATGCTCATTTTTTAATAACAAAGCCAAAAACCTCATTAAGATGGCACAGTCTGTTGTAGAAAACTATGAGGGGAAAATACCCCTTGAAAGAGATGAACTTGTCAAACTCGCTGGAGTTGGACAAAAAACTGCCAATGTTGTCATGATAGAATATGCCGGAGCCAACCTTATGGCAGTAGATACTCATGTCTTTAGAGTCGCTCATCGTCTAGGGCTCAGTGATGCCAAAACAGCACTCAAATGTGAAGAGGACTTGACTAAAAAATTTAAAACAGATTTGCATTTGTTACATCAGGCGATGGTACTTTTTGGACGGTATAAATGTAAAGCGGTAAAACCTGAGTGTGAAGGATGTTTTATGGAAGCATATTGTAAAACTACGCAAACTTTTAAGGTGTAGGGTGGATTTATCCACCATTATATTTTAACGGTGGATAAATCCACCCTACCAATAACCCCAAGTAAAACCTCGTAAGTCCTCTCAACAGACTCTAAATCCACCTCTTCTCTCGTAGAGTGAGGGTAACGTATGGTGGGACCGATAGAAGCAAATTTTATAGTGGGATACTTCTTGGCAATGACACCACACTCAAGACCTGCGTGTATTGCCATCATTTTAGTATGTCCGAACACCTCTTTCATCTCTTCACTTACAAGATTTGTAAACTCTGAAATATCTGGTTTCCATGCAGGATATTTATCTTGGATATCTACACTAAATCCATAAAACTCAAATAGTTTTGCAGTAGAGCTAGTCAAATAATTTAATGCCTCTTCACTCATAGCACGTCCACTAGCCTCTATTTGTATGCCTCCTTTTTCATCTGTTACAATGATAGCAAGATTGATGCTGATACTAGGAATCCCTAGCTTATCATTCATACCCAGTACACCATGCTGAAATATATCGATAAACTTAATGACTTTATCACCCTCTTTTAAAACTTTAGGAAACTCATTAAGTACACGTACCTTTACATCACCATCATCTAATAGTTTTTTTTCACTTCTTACAATCGCTACTGCATTTGCAGGAATAGAATTTCTACGTTCTCCTGCATAAATGCTTGCTAACTGTGTGACTTCATTGTCTACCAAGTACTTACCTAATACCTTTATAGCAGAGGGTATACCTTTATCTATGTCTACCCCTGAGTGCCCTCCAACTAGCCCTTTAACTGCCACCTCATAACAAATACCTTTTCCCTCTACATAAGTGTCAACTTTGTTTGCCACAAGGTCAGCTCCCCCTGCACAGCCTATGTATACTTCTGCTTCATCTTCACTGTCAAGGTTGAGCATATACTTAACCTTTAAATCAAAATCCACTTCATTTGCACCTATGAGTCCTATCTCTTCATCAGCAGTGAGTAGAAATGCTAACTCTCTGCCCTCATCCATACACTGCATCATCATGGCTATAGCCATACCATTATCAGCACCCAAAGAGCTCTCTTTTGCTCTCATGATACCCTCTTCTATATATGTCTCTATCTGTGGTGCTTTACCCATACATACCATGTCATAGTGTGCTTGCAGACATAGAGTAGGATTGCCTTTATGAATGTAGATGTTTTTCACGTCATCTACTTCTACTGTATACTCTCTAGTTTTTGCAAAATCTACTAAAAAGTCGAGCAGTTTATCTGCTTCTTTAGAGCAGTGAGGGATTTGAGTGA
>JALWME010000272.1 GCA_027083995.1 Sulfurovum sp. | reverse complement strand
CCTACATTTGTAGAGGAGTTTCAAAGCTCTAGCATTGCAGTGGCATCAAACACTGTACATGGTGCAAAGATTATGACCATACATGGCTCTAAAGGTTTAGAGTTTGAGTATGTGATACTCCTAGATAAACTCACAGACAAAAACCCAGATAAGTCAGCACTGCTTTATCATTATGATGAGAATTTACACATAGACAAGATACTCTACCGTACCACAGGTAGAGAGAACTTTGACTCTGAGTATGCCAAGATTATAGAGGAGCGTAAAGTCTCTTCTGCCAAAGACAGTATGAATGTACTCTATGTGGCTCTCACTCGTGCTGTTGAGGGTATGATAGTGATTCGTAAGCCTAAAAAATCTCTGTTTGATGCCTTGGGTATGGAGGTGATGTCTGTGGGTGGGCTTCGACAGGCTCAGCCAACAGAACGTAGGGTGGGCATTCCTGCCCACCAAGAACGCATAGTTCTCTCTAACTATGGGACACAAGATACTCTTACCCAAGAAGATGAAGAAGAGAGGGACTATGAAGCCATTCTTTTTGGTACAGCTTTGCATTATGTTTTGGAGATGTTGGGAAGTTTTGATAAAGAGAGTCTTCAAGTTGCAATGATGGCGGTACAAAATAGATATGGACAACAGTTAACAAAAGAGCAGCTAAATCAGATAGAAAAAAGAGTAGCTATGCTTATAGATGATGAAAAGTTTCAGCAGTTACTTGCTGGAGCAACATTACGTAAAGAGCAGTCGCTCTCTTACGGGGGAGAACTTAAGCAGATAGATTTGCTTTTGGAATATGAGGATTATAATTTAGTCATTGACTATAAAAGTTCTAAAAAATATGAATTGAAACATCAAACTCAGGTAGGGTACTATAAAAAAGCGATTGCAGATATTACAGGTAAACGCACAGAAGGGATGATAATTTATCTGCTAAATGAAGGAATTTCTATTTTAAACTTAAACTAAACTGAATTTAAATAAATTTTAAGTTTAAGTGGCTATTATTCTCCCACTAAAGAGTTTAGGCTCTGATTTAACAAGGAAATATCATGAACATGACAAAGGCACTTAAGCCTGCTGAAGTGACACGTGACTGGCATTTAGTCGATGCAGAAGGTAAAACTTTTGGTCGTATTTTGACAGATGTGGCAACACTTCTTAGAGGGAAACATAAACCATCGTTTACACCAAATGTTGACTGTGGTGACTACGTAGTAATTATCAATGCCCAAAAAGCGAAATTCTCTGGTGTAAAACTAGAAGAGAAAGAGTACTTTACACACTCTGGATACTTTGGTTCTACAAAGAGTAAAAAACTTGGCGATATGCTAGAAAATCATACTGAGAAGCTTTATATGCGTGCCATGAGAGGTATGCTTCCAAAGACAAAACTTGGCAAGCAGATGATTAAAAAAATGAAAGTATATGCGGGTGCTGAGCATCCACATACTGCACAAATCAATAAGGAAGCGTAACCATGGCAACTATTTATGCAACAGGAAAAAGAAAAGCGGCTATCGCTAAAGTTTGGATAACTCCAGGTAATGGTGAAATGCTTATCAATGGTAAAACACTTGACCAATGGCTAGGTGGACACGAGACACTTAAAATGAAAGTAAGACTTCCACTAGAGCTTACTAAGCAACTAGACAGCATGAACATTAAAGCGACTACTCTTGGTGGTGGTTACGCTGCTCAAGCAGATGCGTTAAAGCATGGTATTACTAAAGCACTTGTGCAGTATGAAGAGTCTTTTAGAGCTATTCTTAAACCAGAAGGTCTTCTTACTCGTGACTCCAGAGTTGTTGAGCGTAAGAAACCAGGTAAGAAAAAAGCAAGACGTTCTCCACAATTCTCGAAAAGATAATCGGTACTTTTCGATTACGCTTACCTTTTTTGCAAGAGTTTTTCTCTTGCAAAA
>JALWME010000271.1 GCA_027083995.1 Sulfurovum sp. | reverse complement strand
ATAGATGTGTTAGTAGGTAGCAAGTGTTGTAAGAATCTCATCTATACTCTCCTTGCTTGAATCTAGTATCTCTTTGGGTAGTGTTATGGTAAAAGGCAGACGTTTTTTTTCACAGGTCAGTACCCACAAACACAGCTGAGAAAGACGTGCCTCATCGTTTGTACCAGCTTTTATGAAATCAAATGCAAGGTTTGCTCTCTTTGTCTCTTTACTAAAAAGCTTCACAGACGGCTCTCCCTTAGCCACCGAAGCCCAGTGTATATGTGAAAGTTTTTGTGTACCGTCATACTCACGTACACCATCAAACTCTTTTTCTTCTCCATAGTAGGTCTCTTCTTCATTTAAAAATGCTGCTAGAGATTTACCTTTGGGTTCTGGATAGGCTATACCTTGGTAGACCTCTTTTATGGGAAGTGTGAGTCTAGCAGTTGAAAGCGGATATTTACTCTCTAGGTAGCAGTCCCCATACGTAAACCTGCCACGTTTTTGAGGCGTATATGGCAAATGAAGTATGATGGACTTTTCACCTGCTAAAGAGGAGAGAGGAGTAGAGACTCCTTTGCCATACAGTGTCACAGCCCATGACGTAGTCGTAGAATTATTTGACACATTTAAAGATATCTTTCCCTCTTGTCCAGTGAAGAAACGAGTAGAGGGTACAAAAGTACTTTTGAGATGCCCAAGATTCAGTACACCCAAAGGTCCTGCAGAAAAAGCAAAAGAAAAAAGAAAAAACAGTGTAATGTACACCAGGTTAAAGTCATGCATATACGCTTGCATAAAAAGAGCAAACAAAAGCACTACTAACACAGCTGAAAAGAGTGTAGCGTGTTGTTTGATCCCCCTATATATCTGAATGAATGTACGTAAAGATTTCAACTTTTATTCTCTCATGTGTGGTGTTGCCTTCTCTAAATACAAGCCTATGCGCACAAACAAATGGCGTGACCATCTGCAAATCATCAGGCGTTACATACGCACGCCCTTGCATCATAGCCCATGCTTTTGCCATAGCAGTCAAAGCCAATGCTCCACGCGTAGAAAGCCCATACTCAAAACGCCCAGACTCACGCGTAAAAGCGATAATCTCTTGCATAAAGTCTAAAAGGGCATCAGACATAGTCACAGATGCTGCTCTTTGCATAAGTTCGTCTATCTGTGCATCTGTGAGTAGTCTGGCAGATACGCTGGCACCGTGTTTTGTCTCGCCTTTGAGTATATCTCGTTCAGAAGCTTTGTCAGGATACCCTATGCCAAAAGAACACATAAATCTATCTAACTGAGAGTTAGGCAAAGGAAATGTCCCCACTTCTTCATGTGGGTTTTGTGTACCTATGACAAAAAAGGGTTTGGGCAATGTGTATGCCACAGCATCAATGGTAACCACACCTTCTTCCATAGCTTGAAGCAGGGCAGACTGTGTTTTGGGCATGGAGCGGTTTATCTCGTCTGCAAGTAAGAACGAAGTAAAGATAGGCCCTTTTTTAAAGACAAAAGAACCTTCACTTTGTTTGTAGTAGTTAATGCCCAGTATGTCTGAGGGCAACATGTCAGAAGTAAACTGTATACGCCCAAAGTCAAGACCAAGTACTTGAGAAAGATGCTTAGCCAGTGTGGTCTTACCCACCCCTGGTATGTCCTCTAAAAGCAAGTGACCCCCTGCAAAAAAAGTAGCCAGTGAAAGGGCTATGATTTCTCGCTTACCTATGAGGTGGCTTTCTATGGCATCTATAATGGGTGTAAATTCTGGAGATAGTTTGTAATTCATGTGGATATAGTAGCGTAAACTATCTATAATTTCTACCTGATACTACTTCCTATCAAAATGATAAATAGAATTCTTCTTATTTGGCTTTTGGTTAGTCCATCCTAGATAGGAAGACTTCAGATGTTTCCCTCCGTTACTAAACTCCAGTATGATTTGGTGTATATGGTC
>JALWME010000270.1 GCA_027083995.1 Sulfurovum sp. | reverse complement strand
AATTCCCCTCACCTCCACCAACCAGATTGGGGCATTTTGAAATACCCAAGAGGCATAACTTTTTAAGCAATAATTGACTATTATTCTAACTCAAAACCCAATATGGGGCATTAGCTCAGCTGGGAGAGCGCTTCGCTGGCAGCGAAGAGGTCATCGGTTCGATCCCGTTATGCTCCACCAATTACACCACAACCTTTTCAATATCACCCTGCAACGCTGTAGTAATCTCATAAGAGATAGTCCCCAGTTGTTTTGCTGCATCTTGTGCATCATTCATGACGCATATCTCTTCTTTATCACTCCCAAGTAAGATAAAATCCATCGATACACGCCCTAGTATGGGTAAGTTTTCTGCCGTGACAAAAGGCTTACTACTATTACCTCTACGCCAGCCATCACCATAGCCCAAATCATAGGTAGAGACTTTCATCTCTTTGGGTGCTGTAAAGTCACCACCATACCCTACTCTTTCACCTTTTTTGAGTACGCGTGTCACTATTTTTTTTGCGTAGAGTGAAAGTACTGGTTGAAGCTCTAGCTTATCAAAAGGGGTAGGAAGTTCATTGTAGCCATAGGCACCTATGCCTACACGTACTAAGTCTTCATCAAAATGTTTTGTTCTTAAAATAGAAGCAGAGTTGTGGGAGTGTATACGTATATCTGTATAGCCTGCATCTTTCACTTGTTCTTTCACGCTATCAAAGTTTTTCTGTTGCCAGAAAAATTCAGAGCTTAGTTCATCTGCACTTCGGTAGTGTGTCATCACGCCTGTAAGTTCTAATTTTTGCTTTTGTATCTGCTTGAATGCAAGCCCTACCTCATCCATAGCAATACCATTTCTATGCATACCTGTATCGACTTTCAACTCTACTTTAGCACCACTTTGTGCTTGTGTGATGTCATCTAGGCTGTTGATAGTAAACGAGTAAATATCATGCTTTATAATCGTGTCACCAAGTATGAGAATATGAGGGAAAAACAGTTTTATTTTTTCTGCTTCACTTGTTGTTCTTACCACTGCTTGCGTGATGCCAAACTCCGATGCAAGCTTTGCCATAAGTTCTAACCCATGCCCATAGGCATTGTCTTTAAGTACAATGGCTATTTTATCTACTGAGCCAGTTTTTAGTGCGATTTGGTTAAGATTGTGATAGAAATTCTCTTTGTTTATTTTTATAAATGCCATAAGGTATTATAGTTAAAAATTAAAAATTAAAAATTAAAAATTGAGGTCAAATCATGAAAAGAGTACCTGCAGAGTGGGAAAAGCAACAGTGTGTGTTGATGAGTTTTCCTCATGAAGAGACAGATTGGGCAGAAGATGGGCTAAGTGAAGCACTCTCACCTTTTATACGCATTGCCCAAGCCATAGCCTACTCTCAGGCTGTTTACATCATCTGTAAAGACAAAAACAAAATTGCTTCTATGTTTTGCAACACGCATAACATAACCTTCATAGAGATACCTACCAACGATACATGGATACGTGATTATGGCTATATATCTATTTTTGAAGATGGTGAAAAAAAACTGCTTGACTTTACTTTTGATGGTTGGGGCGGTAAATTTGACGCCTCTCTTGACAATAATGTAAACAGTGCTTTACATCAAAAAGGCTATATGGGTATTACTCCTTTAGAGAAGATAGATTTTGTACTCGAAGGTGGTTCGGTAGAGAGTGATGGAGAAGGCACTATTATAACTACTTCTCAGTGTCTTTGTAACCCAAATAGAAACGGTGGGCTCAGTAAATTAGAAATAGAAGAGAAACTCAAAGAGACACTTGGTACACAAAGAGTACTTTGGCTTGAACATGGATATTTGGCAGGGGATGATACAGACTCTCACATCGATACACTGGCACGCTTTGTCAACAAAGAGACAATAGCCTATGTCAAGTGTGCTGACAAAAAAGATGAACACTATGAGGCACTACACAAAATGGAAGCACAACTCAAACTATTTAGAACAA
>JALWME010000269.1 GCA_027083995.1 Sulfurovum sp. | reverse complement strand
ATGAAGAGACAAATGTACAGGTTGTGAAAAACAAATTAGCACGTATAGCATTAAAAAATGCTGGATGTGAAGACATTGAATTTAACGATACAAATCTTGTAATCTGGGGTGATGCTCAAGTAACACCTTGTAAGATAGCAGACAAAGCAGCAACTGATTTCAAAGATAGTTTTTCTATTAAAACTGGACTTATCAAAGGTGAAATTGCTAGTATGGAAACCATTAATGCAATGGCTAAACTTCCTACAAGAGATGTACTTCTTGGTATGCTTTTGAATGTTTGGAATGCACCAGTACAGAACTTTACTATCGGTATGGATGCACTTTCTAAAAAATTAGAAGCTGAAGGGTAAGTAAGTGGTGAGAGCCACAAGGCTCTTTTTAAAATCAAAAACGCATAGCGTTTAAATGAATGTTATTTTAAGGAATATATTATGGCAACAACTAAAGAAGATGTATTAGAGTTTATCTCAAACATGTCAGTACTTGAGCTTTCTGAGCTTGTAAAAGAATTTGAAGAAAAATTTGGTGTATCTGCACAAGCTACTGTAGTAGCTGGTGGAGCTGCATCTGGTGGTGGAGAGTCTGCTGACGAGCAAACAGAGTTCTCAGTAGTATTAACAGATGCTGGAGAGAAAAAGATTAATGCTATTAAAGTAGTAAGAGCGATTACAGGTCTTGGACTTAAAGAAGCAAAAGCTGCTGTTGAAGAAGTCCCATCAGTACTTAAAGAGGCTGTAGCCAAAGAAGAGGCAGAAGAGTTTAAAAAGCAAATTGAAGAAGCTGGTGCAAAATGTGAGCTTAAATAAGTTTAATAACTTATCGAGATTAGGTGTTTACCTAATCTCTCTTTGATAGATATAGCTAAAAGCTATTTGGAGACATTCTCATACCCTCCACAGATAGTTTCTTTGTGTATCTAATACATCAACAAATATTATAACTACAAACCATACCAACTAACCATAATTAAGGATAGCCCATGTTAAACTCTTTACACTCTGGCAACAGACTTCGTGTTGATTTTTCAAAAACACCAAGAGAGATAGAAATTCCAAACTTACTTCAACTACAGCAAAAAAGTTATGAAAACTTTTTAATGTTAGGCGAGAAAGATAGAAAAAATTCTACATTAGAGAAAGTATTTAGGTCTGCTTTTCCTATACATGACCAACAAAACAGAGTCACTCTTTCTTATAAAAATTCAGAAATTGTTAAACCAAAATATACTGTACGTGAATGTATGGAAAGGGGATTAACCTATTCTGTTTCTTTGAAAATGAATATTGCTCTTACGATTTGGAACAGGGATGAAAAAACAGGTGAAAAGTTAGATCCCAAAGAGATTAAAGAACAGGCAGTGTTTGTACGTGATATTCCTTTAATGACAGAACGTACTTCATTTGTAGTCAATGGGGTCGAGAGAGTTATCGTCAATCAGCTACACCGTTCTCCAGGTGTTATCTTTAAGGAAGAAGAGGGAACGACTATAGGTTCTCCACTGCTTTACTCTGCACAAATAATTCCAGATCGTGGTTCTTGGTTGTATTTTGAGTATGATTCCAAGGATATTCTTTATGCACGTATTAATAAGAGAAGAAAAATTCCTGTAACTATTCTTTTTAGAGCATTAGATTATTCTAAAGACGATATTGTAAAACTGTTTTATTCTACAAAAGAGATTAGCATTCAAGACAATAGATTCCTCGTGAAGTTTGATCCTGAAGATTTTATAGGTAGAGCAGAACACGATATAAAAGATATAGATGGTAATACAGTTGTGCTGGCAGGGAAGAGACTGACAAAGAAAAAAGCACAAAAACTTATTGATAATGGACTTGAATGGGTAGAGTACCCACTTGAAGTACTTATGGAAAGACATTTAGCTTCACCTGTGATAGACCAAGAGAGTGGTGAAGTACTTTATGATGTCGTGACTCCTTTAGATGAAGCCAAATTGAAAAAAATGATTGAACAAG
>JALWME010000268.1 GCA_027083995.1 Sulfurovum sp. | reverse complement strand
TCTTTTCCTGCTCAAGTCGCTGTGTGACTTCCTCTTGTACCCGCTCTTCCAACTCCTCATTGAGTAGCTGTAGTTTTTGATTGTTTGTGGCAAGGTGTTTTGTTTTTTTATCGACTTCTGCCTGTAGTTCTGATGTATATTTCAAAAAGGTTAGTTTTTCATTTTCTTTAATTCTTTCATAAAAATACATCACCAGCCCAAGTGCACTTAAAGATGTAATCCATGTAATATATTCGACTACTGAATAAGGATAACCAGTCAATATGAGGTAAAAGATAAAACATAAAAAGATTGCCAAAAAAAACAACCCACCCTTTGTATCGAGTAAAAAGAAAATAAGCACCAAAGTAATAGGAATCCAGTGAAAGCGCGTGGCATTTTGTGGGGTATATAAAAATACAAGTATCAATAAAACATAAACAAAAACAAAAAATATTTTTGCAAAAACCATATAGTAATTTTTATTTTTTTTGAGCAAAATAAAAGCAAGCAGTAAAAAGATACTAAAGGCAAATTCAGTAAAAGCTAAGACATATAACCCTTGTGAAAAGCGATAGATACTAAAACAAAAAATAAGTATGCCTATAAGAAAAGACATAATAAGCAGTGACATTACCTTATAACGGAATATCCACTCTTGGGAAGAAAAATCATCCTGTGGAATAAAAATATTTTTCATGATTTGCCAACTCTTTTTTATTACTATGACACAAAAGCGTAACAAACCATAACAAAATAAAATTCCTACTTATCTATATCTAATGAGATCTACCTGCTCTGCCTCCTCAAAACCTTTTAGTCTAAGTCTGCAGGAGTCACACACCCCACATGCTTTGTCTTCTGATTTATAACAAGACCATGTATGCTCCAGTGGCACCCCAAGTTCTAAGGATTTTTGTACAATTTGAGATTTTTTGAGAAAAACCAAAGGCATTTTTATCTCCAGATTAGTCTCATCTTTTGTACCAAGATTAATAGCCTTTTGCATCTGCTCTATGTAGCTCTCTCTACAATCTGGGTATCCTGAGCTATCTTCTTCTACCACGCCAATGTAAAGTGCTTCCGCTCCATGTTTTTCGGCAATAGCTGCTGCAATAGAGAGAAAAATACCATTTCTAAAAGGCACATAAGTTACAGGTATCCCCTCTTCTATACCTCCTGTTGGGACTTCTATACTTTTATCGGTCAATGCAGAAGCGCCTATGTCTTCAAAAAAAGGTAAGTCTATCTCATAACTTTTACTGGCATTTACAGAAGTTGCGACTTTACGAAAACACTCTATTTCTTTAGTTTCAGTTCGTTGTCCATAGTTAAAATGCACAGCGATAATCTCATAGCCCTCTTTCTGTGCTATCTTGGCAGATAATGCAGAATCCATGCCACCAGAGATGATACATACAGCTTTAGACATCTTTGCCTCTTTTTTACTGCCATTTTACCAAGATTTGGGTAAACTTCGAGCATGATAGATTTGGATAATCAAACAGCACTTCACTTTAACCTAAGGGCATTGGAAAAGATAGCCTCAAGCCTTAGTGCCAAGGATGTAGAACTTATCATCACTGATGATGCTACGATGAAAAGCCTAAACCTTGAGCATAGAGGGAAGGAAGCATCAACAGATGTACTCTCTTTCCCTATAGATACTGCATTTGCTGAACAGATAAGCTTTGACATGCCATTGGGGTCTATCGTTATTTCTTCATCATATGTTACTCAAAAAGCCAAAGAGTTAGGACATAGTGAAGAAGATGAAATTTCTTTACTTTTCATTCATGGTATGTTGCATCTACTTGGTTTTGACCATGAAGTAGATGATGGCACTATGCGTAAAAAAGAAGAAGAGATGATAAAAACTTTTGATTTACCCAGAAGTCTAATCATCAGAACAGGAGAATAATTTGGATTTTGTACTATTTATTATTGCTATGGGTATACTTATTTGGGGTGCAGATTTACTGATAGAACAGAGTGAAAAGATTGCCTTAGAGTTTAATATATCAGAGTTTATCATTGGGGCTACCCTTGTTGCTTTGGGTACTTCATTGCCTGAGATGGCAGCCAGTATTGCTGCTAGTATAAATGCTAAGGATGAGATAGCAGTCTCCAACGTCATAGGCAGTAATATTCTCAATATAACACTTGTCCTCTCTACAGTTTTTCTCATAGCAAAAAGCATCAATCCAAAAAGAGATTTTTTTGCAAAAGACAGTACATGGGCATTGATACCTGTACTTCTCTTTGTACTGATGATTATTGATGGTGTCATTTCACATTTTGATGCACTACTTTTACTGCTTCTCATGGGTGCATACCTTCTTTTTTTATTTACAGATGCAAAAAATGTACCTATAGAAACGACAACAGAACACAATGAACACTTTTATTGGAAAAAAGTACTTCCTATGCTGTTTATGGGTATTGCTTTGGTTATAGTAGGTGCACACTTTACAGTAGAGAGTGCTTCAAACATTGCCAAAAGTTTTGGTGTGTCTGAGTGGATTATTGGTATTATTATGATTTCATTGGGTACATCTTTACCTGAACTTACTGTAAGCATCTCCGCTGCACTCAAAGGTAAGGTAGATATGGCTATAGGTAATATCATAGGTTCAAACATGGCAAATACCACAGTAGTACTTGGTGCTGCAGCCCTGGTAAACCCGTTATATATCGATGTATCTGCTTATATTTTTGACATTGCTACCATGATAGTAGCTACACTCATTTTAGTCTTTTTGACTGCAAATAAACTTTATAACAAATCAGCAGGCATCAGCCTTATCATTATCTTAGGTCTGTTTTTAAACAATACCATCCAAAGTATCTAGGGTTATTAAAGGTATCCTAAAAATATTTATTGGCATAGAGCCATTTATAAATATCTGCAGCTATTGGACCTGCTGTACTTCCACCATGCCCACCATGTTCTACAAGTACCGTCACAATATATTTAGGATTATTATATGGTGCATAGGTGGTTATCCAGGCATGTGAACGATGAAAATATGCCAATTCTGACTCTTTCAAGCGTTTCTTTGTAGATTGTGGTATAGAGGTTACTTGTGATGTACCAGTTTTTCCTGCTACTATTATCGGCAAATTACTCATGGTTTTAAATGCTGTGCCTCCTTTTGTATTGCAGACATCATACATACCTTGCCTAATTTGTGTCAAATAATTTTTATCAAATAATATCTCTTTACCTCTTGTCTGAGTAAGATTATTATCCACCACCCGTGCCATACGAGGTACTACCAATTTTGATGTAGCCATCAACGCTGTATATCTAGCTACTTGCAAAGGTGTAACAAGACTATATCCTTGTCCAATAGCAGAGATAACGGTCTCACCCATATACCATGATTGTTTAAAGCGTTTCATCTTCCATGCTTTATCTGGTATCACTCCATTATATTCACGTGGCAAGTCAACCCCTGTCTTTACACCCAGTCCAAAAGAACGTAAATATTTTGCCATATTGTTGATGCCGACTTTTAAACTCTTATTATAAAAGTATACATCACAACTTTCACGGATAGCTCTACGAAGCCTCACAGTCCCATGCCCCCATGATGCCCAGCACCTAAACTTGTGCTTACTTTTGCCCAATGTGATATGTCCACTACAATGTTCATAACTATCCAAGGTACCTTCTAAAGATTTTGAAAATGCCAGTGCCATCCCCATTTTGATAGTAGAACCTGGAGGATAGGTCCCGTGTATAAATTTGTTTGTGAAAGGATGTGCAAGATCATCTTGCAGTTTTTTCCACTCTTTAGATGAGATACCCCCTACAAACAGATTAGGGTCATAAGAAGGGTAAGATACAGCAGAGAGTACTTCACCATTGGTCTTCATGACTATAGCAACTCCTGTTGCATTGCCAAAACGTTCATATATCATCTTTTGAAGGTTTATATCAATATTGAGTTGTATGTTTTTATTGTCATGAGGTAACTTTTTTTCCAATACTTCTATGGCTTTATTGGTAGCTGTTACCTTAGAGACCTGATATCCCAAATCTCCTTGAAGTACCTTATTATAGTATCTCTCAAGACCTGTTTTACCTACCGTACCAACTTCTGACACGACTGCATCTTTTTTGTTTTCCTTTAGATTGGAGCGTCCTGTGTACCCTACAATATGTGCTGCAAACCTACCATAAGGATAATAACGTTTTGTCTCAGCTTCTATCTTCATATCTGCATATAAACTTAGCTTTGGATAGGCACCCATCATATCTGGATAGTGTATAAAATCTACCACCTTGATAAAATTATGATTGTATGGAGAGTTATGTTTCTTATATACTTTTAACATAATCGTTTTATTGAGATCTGGGAATGTTTTTACAAGTCTATCAACCACTTCTATGAGTTTTTTATCATTTTGTTTAAGGTGTGGCATAATAGAGATGGAAAATCCTATTTGATTCATAGCAAGTAAATTACCATTAATATCTATTATCTCACCTCTAACAGGCTTAATAAAATGTTTTCTTTCTATATTTTCTTTTGCCAAACCTTCATAATAAAAATTGGACTTAATACTTACATGGTACAGCCTTGCAATCATCACTGCCCAAAAAAGTATAAAAGTAAGTATGACAAATTTATATCTCATAATATCACCACCACAAGTAGATCAACGATTAAAGAGTAGAGTAATATAGTATCCAATACTACTGATGATGTTTGAAATATAAAATCATAAGAGAGTATGCAGCCCAGATAAATAGTATCTAAAAGGAGTACAGATAAAATCGCTTTACAAATTTGACATCGTCTAAAGTGTACCAAGTTGTGGTAAAACATAATATACATCAACAACGTAGATATAAGTGTCAAAAAAAGTGGTAAAGAAAGATTGGCTTCTAGGTTTATAAGATAGACAATGGAAAAAAGTATATAATGTAGTTTACGCTCCTCAATACCAAGTATCAGTATATACCCCATAACACCGATAAGTAAGGGTAAAAAAACATATATAGAGATAAGCATAGGATAAAAAATAATAAAAAAGAGTATAGAAATCCACATAAAAGGACGATATAGTGATTGATATAATGCCTCCATATACTACAGTACCCTAGGCAATCTTGTACACTAATGCAATTTCATTACATACAGGAAAATGGATACATTTAATACAGTCAGCCCATATTTTATGCTCAGGGATATGCTCTTTGTCTATCTCTACAAAACCTAACTTTTGAAAGTATGCAGGTAGATAGGTAAGCACAAGAACATCCTCTTTGACCCCCAGTGCTTTCGCTTCTTTTAAAATAAACTTTACAAGCTCCTGTCCTATTTTTTGTCCACGGTATGCCTCATCTACAATGAAGCTTCGTAACTCTGCTAAGCGCACAGAGTGTACATGTAATGCAGCATAACCGACAAGTTTGTCACTGTTTTGTCTGTCTTTTGCCAAAACATAAGAGCGTATATTTGTTGCAACTTCATCATTGGTTCTGTCCAGTATCACTCCATCTTTCACTTCAGATGTGACCAACTCTTGCATGGCAGAAATGTCCGACAGCTTTGCTTTTACTAGCTCTATCATCTATACATCCCCATTATTCACTGGTTTCGTTTTACTCACAGCAAAAATTGTATCTAGTATCTCATGATGGACTCTATCATGTCCATTCTTTTTTAGGTTAGAGACAGTGATAGAACCAGGAAATTCACGTTTGAGCTTATTGCGTTCTTTTTGGTTGAGTTTATCTATTTTGGTAAAAACAGTCAAATATTTTTGGTCAGGTCTTATAAATTCTGATATATAGTTTTCAACATCATCATCTATCTTGGCATGTGGATGGCGTGCATCTCTTAGGTGGATAAAAAGGCGAATAGAGACGCGATGGTGTATAAACTCTACTAAATTCTTTTGCCACACTTCTTTAAGCGTTTTAGAGACTTTTGCATATCCAAATCCGGGTAAATCTACAAAACGTACAGGATAACTCTGTTCATTATAAAGGTAGCGTGTTTCAAAAAAGTTAATCAGTTGTGTTTTCCCTGGTGTTGCAGAAGATTTAGCTAAATTTTTACGCTTCGTTAAAGCATTCAATGTTGAACTTTTGCCAACGTTTGATCGTCCAAGAAATACAACTTCGGACATATCTTCAGGCAATGAGTCTACTATACTTTGTGCAGATTTTATAAAATCTGCTTCTACTACACGGGGTGTACTCATTTAGCCTTCCCCATATCAAATATAAACTTCACTGGTTTTTTCTTATTGCCTTTGACCTTTGCATTACCTGTGAGCATATTAAGCAGTATCTCGTCACCATTAACATGACGTTTATTGATTAAATCATCTATCACTGCTTTACCTGTGAGCAAATACTCGGACTTTGTAGGGAAATATGTTACTTTATCGGCTGCACCTTTATAAAAACTATTTTCTTTTTTAAACTCAAAAGTCACAGAGCCTATAGCTTCATACTTGTTTGTTTCGTTATTTTCATCAAAATAGACAATTACTTTATCTCCATGAAGCCAGTTTTCCAATTGTTTTATCTGTACATTGCCTATAAAATGAACCTCTTTTTGCACATTCATTGCATGCATTGCATCTGAAGTAATTTCTACCTTTTCTGCAAAGAGAGTAACTGTAAGACATAGTGAGAACAATATTTTAAAAAAATGCAATAATAAACCTTTGTAATGCAAGATATAAATTTTCTATAGTATAGCATGATATTACTTGTCCACTGTATAAACGATGGCGTCAATCATCTGTGCATTCGCCTCTTTTTTGAGAGCATTATAGTACAGTCTCTTACCCTTCATACTGTTTTTACCCATCTTTGCCTCAAATGCCGATGTAATTTCTAATATTTCTGTTTTTTGATTATATTTTGCATGCTCTGTACTGTATAAAAATCCCTCTTTTTCATCTAATAATACATTGCCATCCAAATATAAGATATTTTCTTTATATCTACCTTTATCTGCAGATAGTTTCTTTATATTGGGTGTATGATATGTTAAGTTTTCCAGACTCAATACACCTTTTTCACGTATACCATATGTACTGAAAGCTTTTGCCCGCATTTTTATATTGTCTACTTCTATAAAAGTTGTATGTTTGAATTCCAGTTCCTTATTGGAAACATTTTTATGATTTTGGGTATCTGTCAATTTCAACATAGTAGTCATAGTAAGCACCACTACAATCATCAAAATAAGTACACTTTCTAATCTTATTCCCATAGCTCCAAATACTGCTCTTCTAGTCCCTCTTTGATAATAAGGTGTTCTATCATCTCTCTTACTGCACCATCACCGCCTCGTTTAGACAAAATCACATTTGCAATTTTGTCTACATATGCCGATGAATCTCGTGGCACAAAGGAAATTGCTGCAGCTTTGAGCATTGCTAAGTCATTTAAATCATCTCCAATAGCTGCTACATTCTCCATTTTAAGATCCA
This sequence comes from Sulfurovum sp., assembly GCA_027083995.1. The sequence goes on along the minus strand of JALWME010000268.1, from coordinate 1,399 downwards.
GTTTAACTAAAAGTTCTTCCAGTACCTCTCGTTTATTATGTATACCTTGATAAAAATGTTCTATGTGTAACTCTTTTGCACGACGTGCAACAATGTTGGATGAACGTCCTGTAATGATAGCTACTTGTTTACCAAGTCTTCTCCATGAAGTAATCGCCAACCCATCCTTGACATTAAATGATTTAATCTCATCACCATTTTCACTATAGGTAATACGAGAATCTGTCATCGTACCATCTACATCAAGCACAATCAGTTCTATACTCAAAGTACACCCTTTGTACTTGGAATACCTGCATTCTCATTAAGTGTTACCGCTCTACGTAATGCAACCGCCAATGCTTTAAATGCACCTTCAATAATATGATGTTTGTTTTTACCGCGATTATAGATAAGATGCAAAGTAAGTGGCAAATTAAATGCAAATGCCTTAAAAAATTCTTCTACTAGTTCCACATCAAAATCCCCTACTTTCCCACCAATAGGAAGTTCAAACACTAAATATCCACGATTTGAGAGGTCAATATCACAGGTAACAGATGCTTCATCCATGACCACAGTAGCATTACCAAAACGCTCTATACTTTGTACTGGGTAAATTGCTTTTTTTAGAGCTTGGCCTATCACTATCCCTACATCTTCTACAGTATGGTGGTCATCTATATGCGTATCTCCTGTACACATTACTTCCATGTCTATATGTGCATGCTTCGTAAAAGCCTCTAGCATATGATCATAAAATCCAACACCAGTATCTATCTTCGCCTGTCCAGTACCGTATAAGTTTAATTTTACAGTAATTTGTGTCTCTTTGGTTTTTCTGCTTACTTCTATCATTTGCTATCCTAATTTCTTACTATAAACGCACCTTCAAGGTCGTTACTGTCTTTAAATTCTCTTGCTTCTTGTTCTGAACCAAAGCCCATCAACCAAACTCTATAAAGAGGCTCACCATCTACATCAATAAATCGTTTCACTATAGGCTTGTAATGTCTATACATTCTTGCATATTTACGTTTGGTAACTTGTGCCCCCTCATAACGTTTGAAAGCACCTATTTGTACCCCAAAATTTGAAAGAGCTATGCGTGTTTGTGTATGTTCTCTTTTTTGTTTGGCAATGGTTGCTGCAGAGTGTACTTTACCGGCAAAACCAAGTACCTCTATCTGAACTTTAGCTATACCCATCTTATCAAGGCCTATCTCTTTACCTGCAGCATAAGAACAATCAATAATACGTCCTCTCACAAAAGGTCCTCTATCATTGATGCGTACTATGGTACTTTTGCCATTTTGGAGATTTTTTACTTTAACCATGGTATCCATAGGCCATGTTTTATGTGCAGCTGTTCTTGCATGCATATCATAAATCTCACCATTACTTGTATATTTGCCATGAA
>JALWME010000267.1 GCA_027083995.1 Sulfurovum sp. | reverse complement strand
AGTACCATTCCCCCAACCATTTGTACATCATAGTGTCTCATACCTAGTGTACGCTTGGCTGCTTCTCTGGTAATAGCAAAAGAGTCATAGAGTACACCATCAAGTGTTTTTTCTCCCGCAATCACAGCAGCCTTGAGTGTCTCAAAAGCAGTCTTCAGGTTCTCATCATCCATTGCCTCATATTGCTTCTCTAGTGCATTGATGTGTTTTACTTTTTTCAAATAATTTTTTACGATTTTGTCATTTTGTGTACCAAAAATTCTAAGTATACTTTTTATCATTGTATATTTTGCCTAATGTTATAATGGTTATTATTTTATCTAAATTGTGATTAATCTTTTGTTAGCATAGTCTAACTCTTATTAGACTTCAATATTTTAACTATAAACTATGGGTTATCTATTGAGGTGTAGTATGGCATAATGCCAACAACAAAATAAATGAAGGAGATAAATGAATTTTTTTGGTTTTGGAAATAAAGAAGATAAAGAGATATTGGAACAAAAAAAAGCAGGCTGGGAGTTGGCATCATCTAAGATAAAAACGGCGATGTTTATACTTGCAATTATTGCAGAGATTGCACTGCTTATATGGATAGCAAAATCTTATGGCATATTAGGCAAAGCCATACCTCTTGGAGACAAAGTAGCTGTTATAGACTTTAAAGAGCCAGTTACGCAAAAATATGTTAATGACATCATAGAGAGTATGGATAAGGTAAAAGAAGACAAAGATTACACTGAAGTACTGTTTATTATGAACTCACCAGGAGGGTCACCTACTGCTTCTGAAGAACTCTCAGAATATCTTAAAGACTACCATACAAAGAAAAAAATCAGTATGTATGTACAGTCTGTAGCTGCGAGTGGTGGGTACTATATCGCATCAGCAATTAAGCCGCTTATTGCCAACAAAAATGCCATGGTAGGTTCTATAGGTGTCATACTCCCTCATTATAGTATAGGTAAACTTGCAGAAAAAATAGGGGTAGAAGAAGATGATTTGAGTTCTGGAGAGTATAAAAAACCTATATCTTTCTTTAAAAAAGTAGGAGACAAAGAGAGAGCTTACCTAAAAAAACAACTTCTTACACCTACATACAACAACTTTATAAACTCAGTTGCAAAAAACAGAGGCATAGATAGAACCAAGCTCTTACCATACACTGAAGGTAAAATATATGTAGCCAACAATCCAGAGATAAAAAATATACTTGTGGATGAAATATTGGTACTGCATAGACTAAAAGAACGTATCAAAAAAAGATTAGACAAAAAAGTAAGTTTTGTAGACATCATGCCAAAAGATGAACTAGGATTTTTAAAAGACAAGATAGAGTTTAAGTTCTCTTTAGACTCAAAATTTGATGAGGGTTTACGATAGTGTCTTAACCCCATCCTGATAGAGTAAATTTCACTTAAAATGGTATCCGTTATCAACACTTTATAAAAGAAAGGTAGCCAGTTCCTTAGAGATGAAAACACTACATCTCTTTCAAAGAAAACTTCCCAATCTCCTCTAAAAAAGTAGTAGCATAAGAACCTCTAGGCAGGGTAAATGCTACTGTGAGTTTTTTACTCTCTGGATTGTAGAATGTTTCTACATCTTTTGGCCATATCCATGCGAAGCGTCTGTCACCTCTGAGTGTAGTGAGTTCGCTGTCATCATAAGGCTCTTCCAGATGGTAGGCATCTGACTTGGCACGCTCTACTCTTTGGCCACATAGAAGTCCTGTAGGGCTTACTTGCTTTTGTGAAAAAACAAGGGCAGAGTGAAACATATCTTTTACATAGTGTAACTTACCATAAGGGTAGGGCATCATGGCATCTCCCAAAAAAAGTTTAAAAAACTGTGGCTGTTTGGCTAAAGCTTTTACAAGTTCCAGAGGGTATTGAAGCTTTTGGGCTGCTACTTCTATGTCGTTAGAGGCTATGATGGTAGAGAGCTTCACTCTTTGTCCCAGCCATTTGTTATAGAGGTAGCTTTGGTA
>JALWME010000266.1 GCA_027083995.1 Sulfurovum sp. | reverse complement strand
GTGCATCTGCTGCATCTAAGCGTTCTGTACGTTTTGTATCTGAAGTAGCATGGCAAGCACATTTTGTAAAAAATATGTTTATCCGTCCAAGTGAATCTGAGCTTGAAAAATTTGAACCAGAGTTTACGGTATATAATGCTTGTAAAGCTGTGAATGAAAAGTATAAAGAGCATGGGATGAACTCTGATGTGTATATACTCTTCAATATAGAAGAAAATACTTCTATTATTGGTGGTACATGGTATGGTGGTGAGATGAAAAAAGGTATTTTTTCTATGATGAACTACTGGTTGCCACTGGAGGGTAAACTCTCTATGCATTGTTCTGCAAATGTAGGTGACGATGATGATGTTTGTCTTTTCTTTGGACTCTCTGGTACAGGAAAAACCACACTTTCTACCGATCCAAAACGTGCACTTATTGGTGATGATGAACACGGATGGGATGATCATGGTGTTTTTAACTTTGAGGGTGGATGTTATGCAAAAGTAATTAATCTTGATGAAAAATCAGAACCAGAAATCTATGGAGCTATTGTTAAGGATGCTCTTTTGGAAAATGTCGTTGCTGATATCAATGGTAAGGTTGATTATGAAGATGGAAGCAAGACAGAAAACACACGTGTCTCTTATCCCATAGAGCATATAGCCAATCATAAAAAGGATTTGCAAGCTGGGCATCCAAATAATATTATTTTTCTTTCTGCGGATGCGTTTGGTGTTTTACCGCCTGTATCTAAGCTTACAAAAGAGCAGGCTATGTATTATTTTCTCTCGGGCTATACTGCAAAAGTTGCAGGAACAGAAAGAGGTGTCACTGAACCAGTAGCCACATTTTCTGCATGTTTTGGCGAAGCATTTTTACCATTACATCCAACCGTATATGCAAAGCTACTTGGTGAGAAAATAGATAAACATAATGTAAATGTATATCTAGTAAATACAGGATGGACTGGTGGACCTTATGGTGTGGGTAAACGTATGAGTATTAAAGATACAAGAGCATGTATAGATGGCATACTAAATGGTTCTATTAATGATGCTGAGTTTGAGACACTTTCATTATTTAATCTTCAAATTCCTAAAACACTTGATGGTGTAAAAGACAATAAAGTACTAAACCCTAGAGATACATGGGAAAATAAAGAAGAGTATGATGCAATGTTGGTTAAACTTGCAGGCATGTTCAAAGAGAACTTCCACCGTTATGATGACAATGGTGGCGAATTTGATTATGCGAGTGCAGGTCCGCAGATATAGCTGATTGTTTTAACCAATTATGGTGTATAGTGTAATAAATTAAAATGAAAGGAAACAATATGGATTTTAATAAAATGAGAGCTTTTTGTAGTCCGTTTAGAATTGTCATTGGATTGGCATTGATAGCATATGCTGTATATTCGGGTAATAACTGGTTTTATTTGGGTATTATTCCTTTGATCGCTGGTATAACCAAATTTTGTCCAGCATGTATCATCTCCAAAAAGTGTGACTCTATATCATAGTTTTTTTTCACAGGGTCACTTCTGATAGGTGATTCATGTGAATACTATAGGTACATGCTTCTTCTTTTTCTTAAATATATATTCACATTTAATCAAGTATAATCCCATAATAAAATCTTCAAAGGAAGTATCATGGATAAATTAACACAATACCTTAGTGACCACAACCATGATGAACTGCACCCTTCAGAGATAGCAAAACTGCTCAAAGATTTAGATGATAAAAGTTTTTCTTTTGCTGTTCAATCTATACCTAAAGAACTTATCGCTGATGTTGCGCTTGAGCTTCCTGATAGGTACTTTGAAGATGTTTTAGAGTCTTTCACGCCTCAAGAGATTGCAGAGTCCTTGACGGAGATGGAGTCAGATGACCAAACAGATTTTATACAAGAGTTGGAAGAACGTGATGAAGATATGGCCAAAGAGGTCTTTGATGAGCTAGACTTAGAAGACCAGGCAGATATTTTACAGCTTAAGCAATATGAAGAAAATGAAGCAGG
>JALWME010000265.1 GCA_027083995.1 Sulfurovum sp. | reverse complement strand
CAACGATAAGCCGGGTTTTGTCGTGGATAGTTATTTATCTAGGCATATGGTCACCCATATGCTCAAGCGAAGTATGTATGCTGAGTGAACAGCTTGTGAGACTTATACCATATACTTCTTGCTGCGGAAAGGGTTTACCTAGCTAGGCATGTTACCATGCCCACTGGTGGGCTCTTACCCCACCGTTTCACTTTTTACCTATTGTCTTCTCTCGTCAAAGACGAAGCTTTAGTGAGATAAATTGAAAAATTGGCTTTGCCAATTTTCAAGAAGACATCTATAGGTAACTTACTTTCTGTTGCACTTGCCCTCAGATTACTCTGGCCATCCGTTAGATGGAGTCCTGTCTCACATGCAGCCCGGACTTTCCTCTCGTGGCTTACACCACCAGCAACTACCTGTTGTTCCTTAATAAAATTATAGCAAAAAAAGGATAATGAATTAAGATTTCAAAAGATAATTTTAATTTATTGTAGATATGTGAGGTTGTTATACAGGAGTGTATGTCTAGCCCATGAGTAAGTACTTCTTGATAAAATATAAAAAATAATAAATTAGGATTTTAAGACAGATAGTCTTGATTTGTTGTAGATTTGTGAGTTGTTGCGAAGGAGTGTACACTCAGTACGTAACTGAGCAAACTCTCGCAAAGATGCAATAAAGCAAGACTATCCAAGTACTTCTTTTACTGCTTTACCTATATCTGCTGGAGAAACCACTACTTTCACACCTGCTGCTTCAAGTGCATCCATCTTCTCTTTTGCTGTTCCTGCACTACCACTTACAATAGCCCCTGCGTGACCCATCGTTTTCCCTTTAGGTGCAGTCTGCCCTGCGATGAATGCTACTACTGGTTTAGTGATTTTCTCTTTAATAAGCTTTGCCGCCTGTATCTCAAGATCACCACCGATTTCACCAATCATTACGATACATTTAGTCTCTGGATCAGCTTCAAACATAGGCAAAAGCTGGTTATATGAAAGACCAATAATTGGGTCTCCACCAATACCCACAGCAGTAGTAATACCATATCCAGATTGGACTACTTGGTTTGTACCTTCATATGTAAGTGTACCGGACTTAGAGATAAGACCAACATTACCTTTTTTAAATATCATACCAGGCATAATACCTATCTTACACTCTTGGGCAGTAATAATACCTGGACAGTTTGGCCCTAGTGTTTTCATACCATGTTTTACTGCATGTGCTTTAGCCATTTGCATATCTTTTACTGGTGCACCCTCGGTTATGATGACTGCCAGTTCTATACCTGCTTCAGCAGCTTCCATCACTGCATCACCTACAAATGCAGGAGGAACAAATATCATAGAAACAGTTGCACCTGTAGCTTTTACTGCTTCAGATACCGTATTGAACACTGGTTTGCCTAAGTGTGTTTGTCCACCTTTGTTTGGTGTAACACCACCTACAATTTGTGTACCATAATCTATACACTGCTCGGCATGAAAAGACCCTTCTTTTCCTGTAAAACCCTGAACAATGATTTTTGTCTCTTTATTTACTAATATACTCATACTTACGCTCCCTTTGCTGCAGCTACTGATTTGGCAGCACCATCACCTAAATCGCTAGCAACAATTAAATTTTCAATATTTGCATTTTTAAGAATATCAGATGCCTCTGGTGCATTGGTACCATCTAAACGTACAATAACAGGTACATCTACATTGGTAATTTTAGTCGCTTCTATGATACCATTGGCAATTCTATCACAACGCACAATTCCACCAAATATATTGACAAAAATGGCTTTTACATTAGGGTTCTTAAGAATAATCTCGAATCCTTTAGCCACAGTCTCAGCATTTGCTGAACCACCTACATCCAGGAAATTTGCTGGTGTACCGCCCATATAGTTAATCGTATCCATTGTACCCATAGCAAGCCCTGCACCATTTACCATACATCCTATTTCACCATCAAGAGCCACATAGGAAAGACCATATTTAGCAGCTTCTACTTCATCTGGATCTTCTTCACTTAAATC
>JALWME010000264.1 GCA_027083995.1 Sulfurovum sp. | reverse complement strand
GTATCTCTATACCTACGACATCACGTCCTGGTATTGGTGCCTGTATACGTATAGTCTCGGCACTTAGTGCCATTGCCAAATCATCCTGCAGTCCTAAAATTTTAGAAACTTTTACGTTAGGTGCTGGCTTAAATTCAAAGGTAGTTACCAATGGACCTGAATACGTACGTACAACATCTCCATCTACTCTAAACTGTGCCAATTTTGAGAGTAAATCTTCTATCTTTCTATCAATTTCAGCTTCATTGACTTTTTTGGTGACCTTCGGTGCTTTTTGCAAGAAATCAATTTTTGGAAGCTTGAAATTTTTTGGCTTTTCAATTTTACCCTTATCTATAGCATCCATAAGTTTGGAGTTTTCTTCAAGTTCTGAGACTATCTGTACACTTGAGTTGGATGTAGCATGGGGTTTTATACTCGCTGTTGACTTTCTTTCTTCAAGATGCATTTGCATTTCATGTTCAAGTTCCAGTATTTCATTTACTACTGAGTCTTCTTCATCCATAGGAATTACAGCTTCTACTGGTTTGCCTGTAGGCTTTTTGGCTATTGTTTTTCTTTTTACTGTTGTTTTGTGTTTGGGTTTTATATCTAATACTGGCATCATCTCATCTTCAAGTTTAGGAGAAGAAAAAGGATTTGTAAATATCTTCTTAAATAGTAACTTCAATCCGACAAAACCTCTCCCCACCCACGAAAAAGAGGGTAGAGAAAATGACGGTACACCTATGCTCAATGCCGAGCTGTCAAAATCATCATCTATGATGAATACCAGCGACAATGCCGTTACCATCAACCAAAATAGCCACAATCCGGCCTTTCCAATGAGAGGCTCTAAAAACTCAACTATTTGCGTACCTATAAAGCCGATATTTTGTGGATCAAGTATTAAGGATGTTATAAGTATAAGTGAAATGAATAACAACATCCAACCTAAGTAAAAATCAATCTCTTTTCTCACACGGGCATCTGTATAAAGTTTGTAAAGTGGATAAAATAAAATCAATATATTTGCATATGCAAAATACCCAAACAGAGAGATATTTGTCCCCCCGATAATCTTACCAAAGTTACCGATAAGTGCAGTATCATGGTAAAAAGTAGAAAATATCGCATAGATGAAAAGTATAGCTGTAATGATGATTGTAATTTTCAAAAACAAAACCTTGATATTAATTAATGAAGACATTATAACAAATTAATATAAGTAATCCTATTATAAACTCTCAAATTGACATATTTTTATAATATTACACCCTCTAAACGATGTTTAAGTACATAAGATGTAAAATCCCACCCTACCTATGAAGCTAGCAACTATGCCCGCGTGGTGAAATTGGTAGACACGTCGGATTCAAAATCCGATGTCGCAAGACGTGGCGGTTCGAGTCCGCCCGCGGGTACCATCTGATAAGACGTTTTTAGCGAAGCCCAACAAAACTACGCTGTCGCTATGATGATTTCATAAGTTAGTTCAAATGACCAATCATTCTCTACTCTTCCAATCCAATTTATTCCAAATCTCAACTTTTCCTATTCGCTCATATTCATCATAGCAATGAGTTTTTCTCTCTCTTCTTTGCTGATGCCTTTGGGATTTGTTTCTTTTTTACTGATTTCTAGTGTATCAAAATATGTACCATCATTCACACAAACAAACTTACCATTTTTAACCACGACACTTACCTGTATATTTGAGCCAGTATCTACTATAATTTCTGAGTAGACTGCCCCAAAAACATCGTTGTCTTGGTCTATATGTATCTCTTTTATTTTACAGTCTTGTGTATCTACTATCTCTTTGAGTCTTTCAAACTCATCACTATCCATATCTAGTATGTCATTGACTGCTTTTAACATGGTATTTGAAACGGTTGGTTTAGGTTTGTGGTCTTGAAAAAAGAGTGTTGGGATGTACTGTTTTAATGTCGCAACAAACAAACGACAAGTCCCCATCTCAAACTCATCCCACTTGATGTTGACAGAAAGTTCTTTTTTTGTCATGTTAGGTACCTTTATA
>JALWME010000263.1 GCA_027083995.1 Sulfurovum sp. | reverse complement strand
GATGTCTGCTATAAGTTTGGCTAAAGAGCTGGAGACTTTTTTACTTACTACAGTTTCTAATTTACCTACAGCTGATTTTTCTATATATTCATAGAGTGAAGTCTGTGCATCAAAGGCTGCTTTTTGCAACTTCTCAATAGAGGCTTTACCTATGCCCCGTTTAGGCTTATTGATGATACGTATCAGTGAAAAGTCATCATGAGGGTTAGAGAGTACACGAAGGTAAGAGATAAGATCTTTTATCTCTGCACGTTCGTAAAAACGCATACCACCTATTAGTTTGAAGCCAAGACCTGCTTTGGTAAAGCCCTCTTCAAGGGAGCGTGAAAGTGCGTTTATACGGTAAAGTACAGCAATCTCATCTGGGTCAGTACCTGTGTCTAAAAGTTTTTGTATTGAGTCTGCGATGGATTTTGCTTCCATAGACTCATCCAGAGAGTGTAGGAGTTTGACATCCTCACCTTCACCTTTATGGGAAGTAAGTTTTTTTCCTAAACGTGTAGAGTTATGTTCTATAAGTGTGTTGGCAGCTTTGAGTATAGGCTTGGTAGAACGGTAGTTTGTCTCTAGTTTTACTGTTTTACATTGTTCAAAGTTCTCTGCAAACTCTAATATATTACGTATATTTGCACCACGCCAACCATAAATACTCTGGTCATCATCTCCAACTACACAGAGATTGCTGTGTTCTGAAGAGAGAAGTTTAAGTAGTTGAAATTGTAGTTCATTGGTGTCTTGGTACTCATCGACCATGATATATTTGTATCGGTTACTTGTCTCTTTACGCAAGGCATCATTTGCAGAAAGAATTTTATATGTCAGCATTAAGAGATCATCAAAATCTACAAGATTATTTTCTTCTATGTTTTTTTGATAGGCTACATAAATACTTGCTATTTTCTTGTAGTCAGCAAGTTCTGCAGTCGCAAGAACTTGTTCAGGAGAGAGGATGGAATTTTTGTATTTAGAAATTTCTGAAGCGATAAAAGCAATATTTAGATCAATTTTAAGTTCTTTGGAGATGGAACGTAACAGACGTTTTTTATCATCACTGTCTATGATGACAAAAGCATTGGATCGTCCAAGTTTTTCTATATGGAATTTTAAAAATAACAATCCAAATTTATGAAATGTACATAAAAGAGGAGGGTAACTCACTTTGCTTGGCATGAGTTTTAAGGCACGCTCACGCATTTCAGACGCAGCTTTGTTTGTAAAAGTAAGGGTTAAGGTATTGGCAGGATCGATGCCAATAACACCTATAAGGTATGCCAGCCTTGAGGTCAGTGTCTTTGTTTTCCCTGTGCCTGCTCCAGCAAGAATGAGCATGGGACCATCAATATGCTCTACTGCTTCACGTTGTGCTGGATTTAATACCTCTAATATAGTTTCCATAACCTTGCTGTGCTCCTAATAATAATTATTATACCTTGAAAAGGTTTATTTCGTGCTGTACTTAGCTCTGGGCATAACTATGATTGATATGTAATTAAGAAAATAACTTAAACTTATCTATAATTTATGTATAACTTGATATAATTACAACTATTTGGGAAAAGAATGAATAGATAAGGAATGTATCATATGTTAAAAGATTTTGTCAAAATTGAAACGTTTTTAACTGTAGCACGAGAAAGAAGTTTTTCAAAAGCATCAGCAAAGTTAGGGATTTCTCAGCCAGCGGTTACGCAACAGATTAAATTTATAGAAAAATATCTTGCGTGTAAAGTCATTGAACGTAAAAAGAATGGTATTAAACTTACCAATGAAGGTGAAGAACTTTATAAAATCGCCACCAGACTTGAAAAAGAGATTCACTCTTCAGAAAAAGATATATTGAAGATAATCAATAAAGAGATGACTTTTAAACTGGGTGCCTCTTATACAATAGGTACCTATGTGATACCAGGTCAATGTCTAAATACCATTGCAAAAGCTATTCATAATGATATCAATCTTGCGATTGAAGATAGTGAAAGCATCATACAGAAGTTAAAAGACAGAAAGTTGGATGTGGGGCTTATAGAATCTCCTGTTATGGATAATGACCTTATTT
>JALWME010000262.1 GCA_027083995.1 Sulfurovum sp. | reverse complement strand
CCCTATACGTGCCGTACGTGTCCGATATATACCCTTGTTACTTATCTATTTTGCCTATGGGGCAAGTGGTTTTACGGCAGTAGCTGAGACATTTTGGGTGAAAGAAGCGTTGAACTTAAGTGCTGAAGACCTTATCTCTTTAGGTGTATGGCTTACTGTACCTTGGACAATAAAGATGATATTTGGGCAGATGGTGGACTCTTTTGCTCCTTTTGGATCAAACCGAAAAGTTTACGTCTATATAGGTGCGGTACTTATGATGTGTAGTACTGCACTTATGATAGGACTAGTCTCAGATGCATCATGGATAGTAGAGTATCCTAAAGAAAAAATGTATATTTTTGCTTCTGTGCTAATGGTGGTTGGTTTTGTGATGCAAGATGTGGTTGCAGATACTATGAGTACAGAAGTTGTAGACAAAAATCAAAGTGATGCAGAGATTAAAAAAGAACTCGCCATGATACAAGTCTTGGCTAGACTCTCTTTGGGCATAGCAGTCTTTGCAGTAGCAGGGCTTAAAGGTTGGTTGGCACAAATATACTCCTATGAAACGATGTTTCAAATATCATTCTTTATTCCTGTACTTTCTATTATTGGGGTAACATTTGTAAAACTGAATCCTGTAGAAAGCTCACCACTTAATAAACAAATCTTTTTTGGTGGATTTCTTTTTGCTGTCTTTGTGGTGCTCATAGGCTATAATGAAGTTCCTTATTCACAAGAGATAGTTTTTGTTGTCTCTTTGGGGGTAGTGCTTTACTTTTTAAGTACACTGATTGAAGATTTGGATGCAGATACGGTAAAGCATATTAAGATGGCGATGATTGTTATCTTTGTCTATAGAGCTATGCCATCTGTAGGACCTGGACTCTCATGGTGGCAGATAGATGTACTTGGTTTTGATAAAGCATTTTTTGGTACTTTAGGTCAGATAGGTGCTGCTTTGGCACTGGTAGGTATGTGGGTAAGTTCCAAGTACATTATCAATCAATCCATAGGAAAAGTACTTATATGGATGACTGTCATTGGCTCTGTATTATCTTTACCGGTACTTGCGATGTATTATGATATACATACGATGCTTGGTCTGGACGCTCGTACGGTAGCTTTGGTAGATACAGCTTTGGCTTCTCCTTTTGACTATATTGCACAGGTACTCATGCTTACTCTTGTGGCAATTTATGCACCTGAAGGCAAAAAAGGCACATGGTTTGCTTTGATGGCAAGTCTTATGAATATTGCACTGAGTGCTGGAGGGATTTTAAGTAAGTATCTTAACAAGATATTTGTAGTGACAAGAGAAGTAAAAGAAAATGATGTTGTCGTTACTGTGGCAAACTATAGTGAATTGGGTATGTTGTTATGGGTGGCAATTGGTGTTGGTTTTATTGTGCCTATTGTGACGATACTGAAATTCAACCCCGACCCTAGCATTGGAAAAGAAAAATAAGATATAATCAGCATTATATAAAAGGAAAAAATATGCCACTTTTAGACAGTTTTACGGTAGATCATACAAAGATGGAGGCTCCAGCAGTAAGGGTTGCAAAAAAGATGAGTACACCAAGTGGAGATGACATTACTGTGTTTGATTTGCGTTTTTGTGTGCCAAATGAAGAGATACTTCCAGAAAAGGGTATCCATACCTTGGAGCACCTTTTTGCAGGATTTATGAGAAATCATCTTAACGATAAAGATGTAGAGATCATTGACCTCTCTCCTATGGGATGCCGTACAGGTTTTTACATGTCATTGCTTGGTAACCCAAAAGCAAAAAAAGTGGCCAAAGCATGGAAAAAGTCTATGGAAGATGTTTTAGGTGTGAAGTCTGAAAAAGATATACCAGAACTTAACCTCTACCAGTGTGGAACATACAAGATGCACTCTTTGGGTGAGGCACAACTTATTGCAGATAAAGTAATAAGCCGAGGGATAGGAAAAATGAGTAATAAAAAGCTAAAGATGAGTAAAAAACAACTCAAGAATGCCAACAAATAGTCAAGGTCTAACTCAAGAAAAAGAGTTAGTACTCTGTGAAGATGGGAGTTACACACTA
>JALWME010000261.1 GCA_027083995.1 Sulfurovum sp. | reverse complement strand
CCTGCTCCCAAACCTACAGGGTTTTTAAAAGTGCGTCCAAAGATGTTTTGTTCTAGGGTTTTGTTGGTGATAAAGTACTGCTTCGTGATTAGTTTTTGCAGTGGAGGGCAGTGTGCTACTGCCCTAAGCCCTAAACCTATGATGGTATGTGCAGTCTCTGGGTCAAGTTTAAAAAGGATTTTTTTGAGGGTTTGGTAAGTAAAGAAAGTTTTAATAGAAAGGGACACTAGCTACTCCGTAATAAATTACATGATTATAGCCAAGTTCTAATAAAAGTAGTGCAGTCCCAAGGTGCCACCTTCTATGCTATCTATATCTTGAAGTTTATCTACTTTATAGTAGTGATAAGAGAGATCAGCATCGATATTATCAGTAACATAGATAAGAAGCCCTAGGTTTGCACCATAGAAAATACCACTGGTATCACTGAGAGCATCATTATCATATTTGAGTACACCAATAGAGGCACCAAGATAAGGTCTGAATTCAGGCATACCCATAATTTCATCCATTAATATTTTGTCGATTTCCATTGAAAAACTTTGTAAACCATTGCTTTTGTACTCATAGGTAAACATAGTACGCCAATCTTGTGTCTGCTTTCCATAGCGTATGCCAATGGTTGTATCTTTTTTATTTGAGAGGTTTTTTAAATCAATGGATTGTGTTGATATCGTGACCCCCAAAAAAGGAAATTCTTCTGTCTCTTGAGAAAAAAGGGAAGTCAATAAAAATAAAAAAATAAGTGTAATCTTAAACATGCTTTCTCCATAAAATATTCAATAGTATAATATCTGTATTTGTGTTAAATCACTCTTAGTAAATGAAGACTTAACTCTTTTCCCACAGTGTACCGTCAGCTGTATCCATGATAGAGATACCTAGTCTGTTTATCTGGTCACGTATGGCATCGCTAAGTGCAAAGTCTTTCTTTTTTTTTGCTTCTATACGTTCGGCTATAAGCACTTCTATTTTTGTTTTAAGTGCTTCATCTACACCTATCTGAAAGTAAGAAAACGGCTCTTTGCCTCCAAACCCCAATAACATATCTATAAATTCAATATTGGCAAGTGTCTCTTTTTTCAAACCTTTATTTTTGGGTTCGGCATCTAAAGCATCATTCGTATGGGCTATCAACTCATCTATAAGGGCTAAGGCTTTGGAGATATTTAAGTCATCTCCCATAGCATCAAGCAGTGTTTGTCTAAAGTTTTGGTTCGCTAAAGAGGGTTTTCCTGGACTGACGCGTTTTTTAAGTCTATAGAGTTTGTCTAATCTTTTTTTACTTGTCTGTAACTCCTCTTCGGAGAAGTTGAAATCATTTCTGTAGTGTACGGAATTTAAGTAATAACGTAACACTTCTCCATCATAAAGTTTTAGGGCATCTTTGAGAAAAAAGCTGTTACCGAGCGATTTACTCATCTTCTCTCCGTCTATCTGTACAAATCCATTATGCATCCAGTACTTGGCAAGTTCATGTCCTGTAGCACAGCGAGATTGGGCAGCTTCATTTTCATGATGAGGAAAGAGTAGATCAGCTCCTCCTCCATGAATATCAATGCTGTATGTACCATTGCTAGAAAAATGTTTTTCTATCATGGCAGAACACTCTATATGCCAACCTGGACGACCTTTGGAAAAAGCAGTATCAAAACATATATCATCATTGCCCTTACAAGCTTTCCACAAGGCAAAATCTTTAGGGTTTCGTTTTTCAGAAGTATGTACTACACGGCTTTGGCTCTCTTCATCTTCTGCTACTTGGTGAGAGATATTGCCATATTTACTGTCTTTTGAAGTATCAAAATAGACATCTCCAGAGGAGATACTATAGGCGAAATCTTTGTCTAGCAGTTTTTGTATCATCGCCTCTATAGCTTGAAGTGACTCCGTGGCCTTGGGTTCTATGTCAGCAGATTGTACACCAAGTGCTGCCATCTCATCAAGATAACGTTGGATGTAAAAAGAGGTAATCTCCTCCATACTTTTTCCAGTCTCTTCTACTTTTTTGATGATTTTGTCATCGATATCTGTGAAGTTTTTGCACAGAGTGACTTGGAAACCTTGTGCTTTGAGTGTACGTGAGAGTAAATCAAAAGCCAAAGAAGAACGGGCATGTCCTAAATGAGCATCATCATATACGGTAGGCCCACAGACATAAATGCTTGCTTTTGCAGGGTATATAGGTTCAAAAAGAAGTTTTGTTTTTTGTACGCTGTCGTAGAGATACATATTGGAGTGACCTTTAAATTATGATATGAAGATTATATCTAAAATGGGTTTAGGCTATTGGGTTTGACTTTTTTTGACAGAAATTCAGTACAATAAAAATATTTATCATGAGGACAGGGATGACAAATTTACGTAAAGTGATTATCAATACATTAACAAATGCACAGATAGTTCAGGCTGTACCCACCAATAAAGAAATTACGTTATTTGATAGGAGTGTACTACTGTCTGAGACCGATTTGAATGGTATACTTGTATATACCAACAGACGTTATCTGGGGCTTACAGGATTTACAGAAAAGGAGTTGATCGGATGTTCGCATAAGGTTGTGCGTCATCCAGACATGCCAAGAGGTGTATTTAGGGCTATGTGGAAGATTATTCAAGATAAAAAAATATGGCGTGGGTATATCAAACATCTCTGTAAAGATGGTTCATACTTTTGGACACTCTCATATGTACAGGCAAAGTTAGATGAAAATGAAAATGTTGTGGGATATCTCTCTACAGGTAAGATTGCCTATGAGCAATCCAGAAAAGAGGTTGAGGAGAAATATAAGATGCTAATGAAAGACAAAGATATAAATGACAGATACTTTATGGCATCAGAGAGTTACTATGAGACACAGATACTTCGTAAAGATTTTCTTAACGAATATATTTTAGAAGCCAAAGATTTAGAAAGAAAAAAGCGAAGGTAGTACAGAGTAAAAATATCAGAAGATAGAGAGATTTTTTAGACTTTATAATAGCTATAAATTTCTCAAACCCTACTTCTTTTAGGGTAAATATAAACAATACCCAACCTCCAATACTCCCAGCTAAAGCTAGTCCCATAGCCCCCAACGGTTTCATTAACAGTAATGAAGCAACAATATTTACAACAACAGAAATAGTGGCTATTTTGGCTGCTTTGCCTTGACGGTATGTGGCATAGAGAAACAGAGAAAAAAGTTTAGCAAGTCCCAGAGGAAGAAGCCCCAACATAAACATACTAAGTACATGTGCAGTGTTTTGTGTTTGTAGACTATCAAACTTTCCTCTCTCAAAGAGTAGCCATATGATAGGTTCTGAAAGTAATATGCCGCCAAGTGTTGCAAACCCCAACCCAAATGACAAAAGCCAAAATCCTTTTTCTAAATTTTGATAAGCAAGTGTTTCATTTTTATTTTTAATAGCTTTGGAGATACCAGGGAAGAGTGCGGTTGCTGTGGCTATGGCAAAAAGGGCTAAGGGTAGTTGAAAAATACGTTGAGAATAGGCAAGATAAGAGACAGCCCCTGTTGCTAAAAAAGAAGCAATGATGGTTCCTACAAAACTGTTTATTTGCATACTCGCACCACCCCAAACTGCGGGGATAAATAGTTTGGTAAAGTTCTTTTTTTCTTTCGTTGTTTCTCTTTTTTTTCTATATTTCCACCCACCAGTAATCAGACGCATAAGATTGAGTTTATGCAGAGCAAAAATATGTACCACAACTTGTAATATACCGCCTATAACCACAGAGTAACTTAATGCATAGGCAATGGTTTTGGGATCACTTTTCATAGTGAGTAGAAGTGCTACTATCATAGAGAGGTTGAGTAGTACTGTAGACATAGCAGTAGTTACAAAATGTTCTTTATACTGCAGGAGTGTGGCAATAAAGGTAACAATAAAAATAAGATAGAGATACCAGAAGTTTATGGCTGTCAGTGGAGCAGTATCTGCTATGCGTGTATTGTCCCATCCTGGGGCCTGAAGCTTTGTAATGTATTCTGGTGCAAAAGTAATTACAAGTGAACCAAAAATAATAAAAAGTGAAAATCTTAAAAAGATTGCAGTGGAAAATACACTTTTGTTGGAAGAAGCCACAAATGATGGCATAAAGGCTTGTGTAAACGCACCTTCAGCAAAAAGATTTCTAAAAAGATTTGGCAATCTGTTGGCAAGAAAAAAGATATCACTCCAGTAGCTTGCACCCAAAGCAGAAGCCATGACTATATCACGTAAAAATCCAAAAATACGAGACAGGAGAATGCCAAAACTGTTAGTAAAGATAGATTTTAATCGCATAAGACTCTTTGTGTTTTAAAGTGTTGGTATTGTACCCTAATGTTGATATGAATTAAAAATATGTCAATTGTACAAGTGTGGATATTGCATATTCTTTAGCTATGGGCTAAAAAATATGACAATATGACATATTTTTCTATTTTCCTATAAAAGCATGATATACTTTTCAAAATTTAGTATATATGGAGTTATAGATGATAGTAGGTATAGAAGGAACTGTAGAGAGAAAAGATCCAACATATGTACATATAAATGTCAATGGGCTTATTTATGAGGTGCATGTATCTATCAATACATCCAATAGTATACAAGAAAAGAAAGTAAAACTTTTTATCACACAAGTGATACGTGAAGATGTCAATCTTCTCTTTGGGTTTATGGATACCAATGAGAAGAAAATGTTTGATACAGTACTTAAAATCAACGGTGTAGGCCCTAAAGTAGGGTTGGCGATTTGTTCTACGTTTACACCAAGTACATTTGCAAAAGTAGTGGCTTCAAAAGATGTAAGTATGCTCAAGCGTGTCCCTGGTATAGGTCCAAAGGCGGCGAGCCGTATACTTGTAGAACTTGCAGACTTTATCGTAGATGGCAATAAGCAGAATGAAGATTCAGGGGCATTGGGTGATGCAGTGATGGCACTGGAAAGCCTTGGGTTTAAAAAAGATGCTATACGTAAAGCACTTGCAGGCACTTCTGGGGATACAAGTAACCTTGTGAAAGAAGGTTTGAAAAAGTTACAAAGACTGTAGTGTATGTGTTTGTCTTTGATAAATGTAAAACATGCAACTTTTTAAAATTTGGTATTTACCATAGTCTATATCCAATTGTAAAATTTAAAGCATAATGTGAATCTCCATCATCTATCAGTATATCCTGGTTATAGGATAGTGTAGTATACCACTTGTCATTGATGTCATAGGATAAAATACCCCCTATGGATTTTGCAGCATCTTCGATAACAAATTTACTTTCTGCATAAGCAAAGGAGACATCTGCATAGAGATTTTTTGTAAAGAAATAACCTACACCAACATAGGCACTGCTTCTATTTTGAAGAGGAGTAAAGATTTGTTCATCTCTATTAAATGTATGTTTTACCCCTGCAAATAAAGAAACATTTTTTGATAGGTAGTAATTGGCAGAAGTTGTTAGCGAAAAATCTGTATAGTTACCAGCAAAATCACGTGTAGGAAATATTAATGAAGCACCTATTCTTATTCTCAACTTAGAAGTTGGTTTAAATCTTTTTCGTATTTTAAATGTTGTATCTAGCTGTCCATTATTTTTATCATGCATGTAGTAACCTGTACCCAAGCTATAACCCCAATCATCTTTATAGTATGCAATACGAATTTTACTTATCTTTTGGGTTTTTCTATTTCTGAAATCTTCATTTATACTATATCCAAACTTTAATGTGAATACAAGACTGTCTGTGACGGTGTCAGAAATGAGCATAAGTATTTGTGTGGTACAACCTTTGGCATTCACTTCATGTAGAAAAGGTGTGTCTGGACACTCGTCTGTAGCATCGGGAACACCATCAAAATCTGCATCTTTAAAATCTGCAGCATAAGTTATGCATCCAGCAATAAAAAACAGTATAGACACTTTCTTAATCATCGTCATCATGGTCGTCATCCTTGTCATCATCTCTGTCATCATCTCTGTCGTCATCATGGTCATCGTCTCTGTCGTCATCATGGTCATCGTCTCTGTCATCGTCTCTGTCGTCGTCATGGTCATCGTCTCTGTCATCATCTCTGTCATCGTCTCTGTCATCGTCTCTGTCGTCATCTCTTTCATCATCCCTGTCGTTATCATGGCTGTCATTTCTGCTATCATCTCGAACATCGTTTATGTCGTCATTTCTATCGTCGTCTCTGTCGTCATCCCTGTCGTTATCATGGCTGTCATTTCTGCTATCATCTCGAACATCATTTCTGTCGTCATTTCTATCGTTATCTCTGTTGTTATCCCTGTCGTTATCATGGCTGTCATTTCTGCTATCATCTCGAACATCGTTTATGTCGTCATTTCTATCGTTATCTCTGTTGTTATCATGGCTGTCATTTCTGCTATCATCTCGAACATCATTTCTGTCGTCATTTCTGTTACTGTCTCGAACAATATTTCGAACATCATTTCTGTCATTTCGCTTACCATGGCTTAGTCCATTTTTAGAGATGGTATTAGAAGGGTTTCTTTTTTTTGTGAGTCTTGTTCTTGAGGGTTTGCCGCGTAATTCCCGAAAAGCCTTTTTTGCATGTTTGCTTACTGTAATAGATTGTATTTTATGCATTGCCTGTATTCTATCCCTTTCCTTCATCTTGACCATTTCTCTTTTAAAGTCATTCATAAGTTTAAAGCGTTCTGCTACAGGGGCATTTTGTATAGCTTCTATGCGTGCATCAATATTGGAAAAAAGAGGTAATGTTAAAAAGATAAATAATAATATTTTATTCATTTTATTCCATTCTCCAAAAAGCTAAAGTCAAGTATACATTCAGTACCTACACCGATGACAGACTTTATTTTTATTTTTATGTTGAGTTCATCGCTTAGTTTTTGCACGATATGCAAACCAAGCCCAAGACCTCTATCCTGTTCTTTGTAATGACGTTGAAATATTTTATTTACATCTTGAATGCCTTTGCCTGTATCTTTTATGTATAGTATATCATTTTGTATTATGAGTTCTATGATGCCTTTGGGTTTATTATATTTTGCAGCATTAGAGAGTAGGTTATCCAATATTCTGGTTATGATATCCTCATTGGTGATTTTTATCAAGTCGTCATATTGTGTAAAAACAAAGGTGAGTTTAGGATAAATATTTTGTATGGTATCAAGACGTTTCTTTGCTAAAGAAGCAATATCAATTTGTATATTTTGAGAAGGTGAATGATCTAAAAAACTTTTGAGATTATTTTGTAAAAGTAAAATTGTATCTACACTATGAGAGACTTTTTTTATGTAGCGGTCTTCCCCTTTTTCTTTTTTGAACATTTGTATATTAAGTACCATAGAAGTGATTGGGGTATTAAAATCATGTAGTATGTCTTTGATAAATTCATCATTAAGCTGTAAAGCTTTTCGTATGGGCTTTAAACTATAAAAGGTAAAAATAAGTGATATCATAAATAGTAGTAAAGTAGCAAAAATAAATTGAAATAAAATTACACGCTTAATCTGGACTAAGTCTTTATGATACTGCTCTTTTGGGTATAAAATTTTTATATTAAACTTTTCTGATTGAGGTATGACAAAAAAACTATAGAGTCCATCATCATCGTAAAGTGTATTGAGTTTATTTTTATCTTTTTGGGCAAAATCAAAAGTAAATTGATTACATTTCATAGTGTAATTACACACTTGCATTGTTTTATATATATGATATTTGTATTCACTGTGTTGTTTGGTATATAGCTCTAAAAAAAGTAAAATTAGAAGTGCCTCAAGTAAGGTAAAAAATACTAAAAAGTTTTTAAAAAATGACTCTTTTTCATATCTTTTCAATGATATACCCTTTTCCTCGAATATTCTTTATGTCTACATCTAAGCGTTGCTTGATTTTGGTAATAGCTACACGTAATGCTGCATCAGAAATATGTTCTAGACATGTATAAAGTTCATTTTTTGTAACAACACGACCACAATTTTCAATGAGTTTTACAAAGATTTTGTATTGCACATTGCCTAAATCAATGATTTTGCCATCTTTGCGTAATACCTGTGCTTCCTTATCAAACTCAATGTTACCATGACAAAGTGTATCATTTTTCAATTTAGCTTTAAGACGTATAAGTAGTTCTTGGGGATCAAAAGGTTTTTTGATGTAGTCAATGGCATCCAAGGCAAAACCCTGAGACATAGTGTGTATATCTGTAAGTGCGGTGATAAATATAGTGGGGGTGTGGTCATCAGCATGACGTAAATTTTTTAAAAGTTCCAAACCACTGCCATAGGGTAAGTTAATATCAAAAAGGTAGAGGTCATAGTGATTTTCATAAGTTAAATCTTCGGCTTCTTCCATGTCCAGTGCAACATCTACTGTGTAGCCTTCACGTGTGAGAAAGAGTTGAAGCGTCTCAGAAAGTATATGGTCATCTTCTAATAATAAGAGTTTCATCTTTATTGTGCCTTGTTTGCATACTTAGTATTTAGCATAAGATTACAATATACCTATTGTATTTTAAGATGTGATGATAATATCATTTTTTATCCTTCAATCACACTAAGATAGAAAATTGTAACTAAAAGAGTGTTACTGGAGTGTTATTTGTGCAGTAGGACAATAAGGAGAGTGAGCCAAGAAAGGAAGATGAAAATATCTCTTTCTTGGACAAGTTGATTTCTTAATGAAATGTATCTGCAAAAAGATTTCCTGACCACAAAAACATATCTTGGTAATGTTTTGTTGTTGATGGACCGGCACCTTTATTGGCTAATACCATGCTCTGTGTCGTATTGTCATACTTGTAGACTGCTGAGAGCCATGATGCTTCAGTTCTTGAAGTAGGACTATAGCACGCTGAATTTGTTTTGGGTGCACTGTAAAGTGCCACATTGTTTAACTTTCTTAAAATTGCATCAGCACATACTTTAGCTTCTGAGTTACCTATGTGACCAGCTTTTGGCTGTTTGGTACCTTGAGAATCACCGATGATGTGTATATTTTCAAACAAAACTGACTCATAACTTAATGGATTGACTGGAGCCCAATTGCCTTGATTGAGTCCTGCATCAAAAACAATAGATGCTGCTTTTTGTTTAGGAATAACATTGAGTACTGTTGCCTCAAGGGTATGGGATAATCCCGTACTATCATCGTATCTGACAGATTTTTT
>JALWME010000260.1 GCA_027083995.1 Sulfurovum sp. | reverse complement strand
CTGACAATACAAAAGGCTATGATGTGTCTATTCAATATAAAGATATAAAAATCACTTATTTCTCAAATACTATTGATGATAAACTAGATTTTGATACAAACCTCTTTAAGTACATCAATAATCAAGGTAGAGAAAAAACTTCTGGTATAGAACTAGATCTTTCACATACTATCTCAAATATGCTCATCTCATTAAACTATTCACATCTTTTAAAATATGAAGATGAAGAAGGTTTTGATTTACAAAGAAGAGCAAAAGAGACCCTAAATGTATCTCTTGATAAATATATGGATAATAAAACTCACTTCGGTGTCAATGCACAATATGTTGGTGATAGAATAGAATATGCTTATGGTACACACAATATAACAGCCAATACAGGTAACTACACCATATGGAATCTAAATTTTGGTACGAGAGTCATGGATGACATAGACATCTCTATCCATGCTAAAAACATCTTTGATAAAGAATACCAATCTGTCTTTGGTTACGCAACAGAAGGTCGTTCTATTTACGCCAATTTTAAGTACTCTTTTTAGGGTATAATTACAGCTATGTTAACACTCATACCCCAATGGTTTATCAGATATAAGTTCTTTAACTCTCTCTTCTTGGGATTGAGTGTAGGGGCGATATTTACTTTATATTCTCCACTAGAACCCTCTATTTACTCTTTTGGTGGCATTCTTTTGGCTTTAGGTATGCTCATCGTTGCAAGATTTTATCAGCACATACTCAATACACTATGGTTTTTTCGCATCTCTCTTTTGGTAGAGGTTGTCCTACTCTTTGCCATACTCTACTTTATATTCGAACAATATAATTACCAAACTGCTCTAATCATGTATATTGGCTACCAGATTACCTTTATATTTGGATCTTATTTGGTAAGAGCAGAAACCCTGCTTATCAAAACAGATACACTTTTAACCAAAGTAGATACGGTAAAGCAAATTGGTTATCTTATGGGTATGGGTATTTCATATTTATTTTACAAGGTACTTATTTTAAAAGGTATCCATGAAAATAAAGATCAGGTTTATATGTTACACTATCTATTGTTATCTGTAGAAATAATAGTAATTTGGCTGATATCCAAAAGTTTTAGAAGGACTAAGCAATGACATATAGTGATTGGTACGAAGAACATTCTAAAAAGCATGCAGCCATCATGAAAAAACTTGAAGCAGATGGGCTAGATGAATATGACATAATCCAATATTTTATCTTTGACAACATGGTAGAAAAAGAACCTGATTTTTGTGAACTCTATGCTACCAAAACCAAATGTCATGAGATGTATGAACTCAACTGTTATATGTGTGGATGTCCACATTTTAGGTTCTACCAGTCACCTGTCATGCAAGATGATTTAGAGTTTCACTCTGTTTGTGCTATTAACTCAAAACGTGGAAAACGGTTTTATACAGAGGAACAGCAAGTGCATCAAGACTGCTCTGGGTGTAATGTACCCCATGGTGAAGATTATATACTACGAAATTTTAACCATGATTGGCTTCAGATGATGAAAGATGTAAAAAATTAGATACCCAACACACTAGTCAAACAAAAAGTATTACTCGTCAACATCTACTATTTTATAATTACTTCCATAATAGTCTTTCCCAAATTTCAAAGCATCCAAATAGTCCTGTCCTCTACCCTCAATCTCAACTTTTGTCCCTACTCTAGCCCAATGAAACATTTTTTTGGCAAAGCCTTTTTCAAGACGAATACAGCCATGAGAGGCTGGTCTATTTGGTACATAGCCTAGATGCATAGCTATACCTGAATTGGTTAGTCGCATCATATAAGGCATCTTTGCTCCACCATTTGGCTTTGGCCAAAGGTTAGATGTATGATGACGTTTCTTTTGCATGATACTATAGACTCCATTAGGTGTCTCTCTCCCTTTTTTACCAGAAGAGATGCGTCCCTTAAAGACAATATGCCCATCCTCCAAAGCATATGCTGTTTGGATGGAGAGGTCTATCACTATCTTCTGTGTTGCCAATAATGGCAATGTTGATACGAGTATAAAACGCCATATCATTTTCATTCTATATT
>JALWME010000259.1 GCA_027083995.1 Sulfurovum sp. | reverse complement strand
ACCAACGTCTACGCCAGTCACTTCCAAAGGCTGTTTTGTTTTATGGTGAAAATGACTATATGGTAGACCATTACATTGACAGTTACATTAAAAAACTAGATGCCAAAGAGTCGATGCTTTCACTTTACCATGACGAGTGGAACTTTGAACAGGCTAAAAACTTTTTGTCTCAAAGCTCCCTTTTTGGGGGGACTAACTTGGTAGTAGTGAAGCATGAGAAAAAGATACCTAAAAAAGAGTTAGATATTCTTGTAGAGCTGGCAAACAAAAATCCTGATAATTACTTTATCTATGCCTATGCAGGTGCACCTAAAGATGCACGAAGTATGCAAGTAGCTTTTACAGATAAAAAAGGTGGCGTTTGGGTACGGTTTTTTGAGCCCAACATTCGTGATGGCATTGCATTACTCCAACAAAAAGCACAAGAGATACAACTTGATATTGACCACTATGCCTTACAGCGTCTTATGCTGGTACTCAACAATAACCTAGCTCTTTGTGCCAACGAATTAGAAAAACTAGCTATACTTGGCACCAAGGTCACAGGAAAAGACATAGACAGACTTGTTTACTCTACCGCTCCTTTAGCAACAGAACAGTTACTCATAGACCTATTTAATAAAAAACCTATTACTGATACCATTACTAAACTACTAGACATTGGAGAAGATGAAGCAGCTATATTAAGAGCCACTCAGTACTTTGTCAACCAGATATTCCTCTTTCATGCATACATTAAGCTTAATGGTCATGTAGACTCTGCAGCTATACTTGGATACAAACTCCCCAAACAAATAGAAGAGCAAAAAGCACAACTAGCCCTAAAAGTAAAATCTGCATCATTACTAAAAATATTTGAACATTTACTGACAAGTGAATTAGCCATTAAAAAAGCACCCAATACACAAAAAGAGGTATTGCTCTATAGTATGCTGATAAAGTTGCAGGGGTATCTTTAGAAATTAGAAATTAGAAATTAGAAATTAGAAATTAGAAATTAGAAATTAGAAATTAGAAATTTTTTCAAAAACAAACTTAAATTAAAAAGTTTTAATAAGTCAAGATTTTTTATGAGTTGTGCTTAGATTTAAAAGTTTGGGTAAGGGAGCTTACGTAGGTAAGTGACCGCACCCATCTTTAAAGATGAGTGCAAATCATGAAAAAAATGACTTATTAAGCGAACATTTCTCTCATTACGCCACCAAACCACTCTCTAGTAGCTTTAGCTGTACCTTTAGATCTAAACTTACCGTTTCCATCTTTTGGCTTAGGAACATTTCCTTTACCTTTAAGTACACCAGACTTATCTGCTGAGAATGTATGTGTTACCATAATCGCTTCTTCTGGTTTACCGCCTACCATTGAGAAACATACGTTTGCAGCTTTAGCTGGAAGACCTTTCTTAGGATCATCAACTTTACCATTAAGCTGTGCTACTATTTGACCTGCTGCTCTGTGTGCACCCCAGATTGCTGTTTGTCCTGATGGTGGGATTTTATGTGTTACAGCATCACCAATAACATAAACATTTTTATCTGTTTTTGATCTGAAGCTGTATCCGTCCATCATTGCATATCCTGCACCATTATGCTCTATACCCGCCATAGCGATTACTGGTGAACATTTATTGATAGGGATAAGGTTACATACTTCATACTTTTCAGTTTTGGATACACCTTTTTCATCATCAGCATCTTTAAACTCTGTGTATGTAATAGTCTTAGCTACTGGATCTACATCAGTTACTTTTGTAAGACCTTTGTACTCAATAATATCTGAGAATAAATCAGCCCAAGACTCTTTAAATGCTTTACCTTTTGCAAACTTACCACCTCTAGTATCAAGAACAATAACTTTACCTTTGATACCTTCATTTTTAAGGTAGTTGGCTATCATTGCAGTTCTTTCATAAGGAGCTGGAGGACATCTAAATTTACCTTTTGCTGGTGGTACGATATATACGTTACCATCATCCATATTTTCGAGTTGTCTTTTAAGTGCTATATGCTCAT
The DNA here is from genome assembly GCA_027083995.1 of Sulfurovum sp. The sequence continues at coordinate 63 of JALWME010000259.1, read as the reverse complement.
TGCCTGGCATAAGTGCTGCTGGACATGCCTGAGTTACATGAGCAATTTTTTCTTTTGACCACT
>JALWME010000258.1 GCA_027083995.1 Sulfurovum sp. | reverse complement strand
GTGCAAAATATGCACTCATCTCCTCCCATCTCTCATCTTTCTCATGTATGACTGTGGCTATGCCATAGAGCTTGAGTATAAGTGGTGCTTTGTCAAAAGAGTTGAACATCACAGTCATACGTCCATTCTCTTGTACGTGTGCAGAGGTTTCATTACCAGAGCCTGTAAGGTTCATCCACACCACTGTATTCTCGTCTATGATTCTAAAACTATCCATGCCTTTAGGTGATACATTTATGAACCCTTCAGCCCCTGCTGAACCTACCACAAACATCTTTTGAGCTTCTATAAATGCCTTGTGTTCTTTATTTATACTGTCAAATTTTACTGCCATAGTTGTATCCTTTAAGATAAATTGTACCAAATAGTACATCAATTTAAAATAAACCTTGACATTTTTGTACCACTTGGTCTATAATGCATCCATGGCAAATAAAACAACCCGTGGAAGACCAAAAGCATTTGATGAGACAGAAGCCTTGACTTCTGCTATGTACTACTTTTGGGAACATGGGTATGACAACACTTCTTTAGATAACCTGCTTTTGGCTATGGGCATCAAAAAGAGTTCTTTTTATGCTACATTTAAAAGTAAAGAAGAGGTTTTTTCTCGTTGTTTGGCACTCTATAGAGATGAAACATCTAAACAACTCAAAGCTCTCAAAGAGCAGATAGGACCTAAAGCCACTATGCTAAAGCTAACTGAGATGACCATCAAAGAGCTCGAAGAGACGGGCAGTGTCAAAGGCTGTCTGCTCATCAATTCAGGCAAAGAGTGTTACAACAGATACAGTGACCTTAGTCATCAGATAAAAATAGAGTTCAATTTTGTACAAGATTTATTTGTAGCGTTTATCAAAGAAGCAAAGGAACTTGGAGAGATTACTTCAACCAAAGATGCCCATGTCATCTCTGGACGTTATATGAATACACTCAATGGCTTGGTAGTCACCATACAAGCAGGTGCCTCGCAGGAACTCATTGATGATTTGGTAGAGAGTCTAAAAGAGATATTGGAGTAGTCTGCAACTGGACTATTGCACTATCTTTTTTATTGATTGTTTCTGTACTTATCAGTACAGAAACATAGAGATAATTAAGACGGCCAAGCATGTTTGAACGTACATTTTTGTACCAACTAGTACACATATAAGGATATATATTATGACACTACTCACAAAAACCACATCTACACTTGCACTGGCTCTTAGCCTTACCCTTGGAGCATCTGCAACACAGTCCCCAACGGCAGAAATTCAAGAACCTCTCATCAGCTATGTATCTGAAGCTGATGCAAAAGGTGATGTGAAAGCTGTCTATGAAGAGATAAAGGCTACATGGGGCATGATACCTGAACCCATCAAAGGACTAAGTCTTAACCCAAAGATACTTCGTAATACATGGGAGTTTTACAAAATAGAAGCCCAAAATAAAAACTTTACACCAAAGCTTGGAGCCATGATGCGTATGCTTGTAGCTGAGAAAAATAGCTGTGATTTTTGTGTAGGATTTAACAAAGGGATGTTAATGGGGATGCTCAAAGTGCCAGAAGATGAGATACTTGCCCTTCAAAAAGACCCAACCACAGCAAACTTGCCTGAAAAAGAGAAAGCGATGTTACTCTTCATGCTTAAATCTACCTCTACACCACATGATGTAAACAAAGCAGACATAGAAGGACTTAAAAAATTAGGATGGTCAGAAAAAGACATTATGGAAGGCGTAAACCAAGCCACACATATGGTAGCGACTGCTCTGTTTATAGATACATTTAAGATACAATAATCAAAAAGGAGCATCTGTGCCCTTTAGTAAAGAAGAAAAAGACGCCCTACTTACCGTTAAGGGCGTAGGAGAGACGGTTATCAAAAGACTTGAACAAATAGGTATAAACTCATGTGAACAGTTGAGTCACTGTAGTGTAGAGGAGATTACAGAACTTGTGTCAGATATTTTGGGTTCAACCTGTTGGAAAAATTCACCACAAGCCAAAAATGCTATAGCTGATGCCATAGCATATGCAAAAAATATGTATATCTAACTACTATCTTTGAATAGGTTTTTATAGTATAAACAGACTTTAGTTA
>JALWME010000257.1 GCA_027083995.1 Sulfurovum sp. | reverse complement strand
CAAAAAAGAACAAGATTATGCAAAAAATATTTTTACTCTTACTGACTCCGTTATTCATTTTCGCAAAAGTACACTATGCAAAAGTAGAGCCTTATGAGTCTGTAGTACTTAAATCTGCTGTGAGTGGGCTGGTTACAGAAGTGGCTTTGGCAGACGAAGGCACGATGGTGGAGGCTAAAAGAATCATACATCTTGATGACAAGTTAGACAAAGTGAGTCTGAAAAATGCTAAAACAAGTATTGAACTTTTGATAAAAATGTTAAAAATCAATAAAAATATAGCAACTGCTCTAAAAGGAAGTATGCAAAGACAAGAGAGTTACTATAGACGTCTATCAAAACTCTCAACAGCTTCCAAAACACAAAAAGACAATGCCTACAGTACATTTACATCTGCTAAAACACAGTATTTGAGTACACGTGAGAAGATTATCTCTTTAGAAAAGCAGATACTTGATATGCAGTATAAGGTGTCACAACTTAAAGATATGATTGATAAAAAGTCCATTGTATTACACAATAAGTATCTCTATAAACTCTTGGTGAGAGAGGGTGACTTTGTGGCTCCAGGGTCACCACTGGCACAGGTAGAGGATGCAAGCCGTGCGAAGTTAGTACTTTTTTTAGAAGCAGAAGAGTTAAAGGAATTGGAAGAGAAAACCATCTATCTTGATGGAGAAAAAACAACATATAAAGTAGATAAAGTCTGGAAGATTGCAGATGAGAAGTTTATATCTTCTTACAAGGCAGAGATTTACATCCCTGCACCTAAGGGAAACTTTTCCAAATTAATAAAAGTGGAGATTAGATAATGCCTAAAACAACTGCTTGTGCTTTAGACTGTTATGATGCATGCAAGATGGTAATAAGAGGGGCTAAAGAGCAAAGATGATAGTGTGTATCCATAAAGGGAGAGTGCCCTGCTTTCAAGAAGTGAAGATAGAGATAGAAAGAGTAGAAGGATAAAACAAATATGACATTAGAACAACAAGACAAACAGTATGTATTGCAAACCTATGCACGTAACTATACCAACTTTGTGAAGGGTAAAGGTTCTACGCTTTATAATGATAGAGGAAAAGAGTATATAGATTTTGCTTCTGGCATTGGGGTGAACTCTGTGGGGCATGGGAATGAAAAATTGACAACTGCTATATGTGAGCAGGCAAAAGATATTATTCATATTTCTAACTTACAGGTGATAGAACCACAGGCAAAATTGGCACAGAAAATAGTGGAACTTAGTGGCTATGATATGGGTATCTTTTTTGCAAATTCTGGGGCAGAAGCAAATGAGGGCGCTATTAAAATAGCACGTAAGTATGGTGAGACGAAGTTTGATAACAAACGATATAAAGTGATTACGTTAGAGCACTCTTTTCATGGGCGTACCATTACTACAGTGAAGGCTACAGGACAAGAGAGCTTTCATACCCCACATTTTTCTCCATACCCAGATGGGTTTAGCTATGAGAAATCTATAGCTGATGTCTATCATGCTATAGATGATGAAACGGTAGCTGTATTGATTGAACTTGTACAAGGCGAAGGTGGTGTACAGCCTTTTGAAAAAGAGCAGATACAAAAACTGGCAACGCATCTTAAAAAAGAAGATATTTTACTCATTGTTGATGAAGTGCAAACAGGTGTTTACAGAACAGGAGAGTTTTTGGCTTCCAATCTCTATGAGATAGAACCCGATATTATCACCCTTGCCAAAGGTCTTGGTGGTGGTGTACCCATAGGTGCAGTGATGACGAAGCACAAAGATGTACTGAGTGCAGGTGATCATGGGAGTACTTTTGGTGGTAACTATTTAAGTACAGCCGCAGGATTGGCAGTATTGGATATATTGAAAGGTATGTATGAGAATGGCTTGATAGATGAGACGCTACTCTATTTTGCAGAGAAACTAAAGGCAATAGCTTCAAAATATGAAAATCTCTTTGAAAAAGAGGTAGGCTTGGGGCTTATGCGAGGACTTCGTGCGAAGAGTGCCCAGATACAGCAAACTGTTATCAAAAATGCTTTGGCAGAGGGCTTAGTCGTGCTGAAAGCAGGACGGAATACGGTGCGTTTTCTTCCGAGTATTAC
>JALWME010000256.1 GCA_027083995.1 Sulfurovum sp. | reverse complement strand
TCAATACCATATCCAAAAAGAAAAAAAAGTGCTGGCTTATAGAAATCTCCTTGTATGAATTGTTCTCTTTGTGACCAAGAGACTTTCAATCCAGTCTGCTTGGCATTGCCATAAAAGTTTTTCTTTACAATAGAAGCATGTACTCTAGGACCTACAAATGTATCATATCCTATACCTCCCTCAAAATGATAGGCAGCTTCGACTTCATTTAATGTAATATCTATAGGAACTACATTATAAATCTTTCTATCTACAGCGACCTGCACAGAGTCAAAACTATTTAAAGCATAGATAGCACTATAGGTCTCTTTTACTTTTTGAGGGTCAAAACGCTCTCCTTTTTTTGCTCTGATTCGTGAAAGAATGACATCATCATCTATGGTTTTCAAACCTTTTATATTGGGTTCTCCAAAAGTACAAATACCTCCTTTTTTTAAGAGATATTTCAATACTGCTTCATGCTTGTCTAAATCAACATAGGCTTTAGTATCCAGATTATAGGAGCAGTACCCTTGTGACAATAAGGCTTTAATGATGTCACTTTTAGTGGCAATAAAATCTTTTGCTCTAAAAATACGCCCTTTTTTAGGCACAATCAAAGATGAGATATTAAAGTCACTTGTCAACTCTATACTTGTAACAGATACTGGTTTGTTTTCTATGATATTTATACGCACACTTGTATTGTTTTCTTCCATAGAAAATACAGCATCATAAAAGCCTTCTGAATCATAAAAATTTTTTAATGTTGCCAAAAGTGTAGGCACTAGTTTATCTTTAATGCGAGGCTTGTCCTCTTTCCAAAAAGCAAAGAAACTTTTTGTATCCACACTTAACACCTCTTGCAAGGTTGCTGTATCGAAATGTTTATGCCCTGAAATATGTATCAAACGGCTAGATAACTCAAGCTCTTTTGCATCTAGTAAATTGATAATAAACAATATCATAAATAGTGCTATTTTATACTGCATAAATCTTCTCTCCTAAAGAGATATCATAGCAAAAACTCATTAATAGTCCATGTTTAAAAGATATAATTATCAGCTTTTAGCTATCATAGTGAGATTATATTTTAAGGAATTCCATTGAGATTACTTACCATACCGTTTTTTATTATCTTCACTGCATTATTTATTGTGTTTTTTGATAATTTTTCTTTTTTTGAACATGTTTTAAACGTTTATCCATTCAATATCAAAAATATACCTTTTCTCATCTCACTAGGTATTTTACTCTATGCATTGTTGGTCATAGTCTTCTCTTTGGTTTCATACAAATATACTGTAAAACCTGTGCTAATCTTTGCACTTATGCTCTCTGCTGGCACTCATTATTTTATGCAAAGCTATAACATTGTTATAGACAAAACCATGATAGAAAATACTATACAAACAGATATGAAAGAGAGTTTTGATCTACTGAGTTTCAAATTATTTGTCACGCTTTTACTGCTTGGGATTATACCTTCATTTTTTCTTTACAAAACCCCTTTGTATTTTAGAGGTTTTAAACAAGAATTCTGGGCTAAAGCCAAGACGATACTTTTACATCTGTTGCTTATTTTGGTTATTTTGTTTACTTTTTCAAAGTTTTATACTTCCTTTTTCAGGGAGCACAAAACACTTCGCTTGTATACAAACCCTCTTGCTACTATCTATAATACTGTTGCCTATACTTATGATATGCTAAAAGAGAGCAATATACCTATGAAAGTTATAGGTCTTGATGCTATCATAAACAAAAAAAGCAACAAAAGAAAAATAGTCATCATGGTTGTAGGTGAAGCTGCAAGAGCAGATCATTTTTCTCTCAATGGCTATAAAAAAGAGACAAATCCTCTACTCACACAAGAAGATATTATAAACTATCCAAAGATGTATTCATGTGGTACCACAACGGCTGTCTCTGTCCCTTGTATGTTCTCTATCTATGGCAGGAGTGACTACAACACAAGAAAAGGTTATAACACGCATAATGTTCTGGATATACTCTCTCATGCAGGCATAGAAGTACTCTGGAGAGACAATAACTCAGACTCCAAAGGTGTAGCGGTAAGAGTTCCATATGAACACTACAAAACATCAAAATATAACAC
>JALWME010000255.1 GCA_027083995.1 Sulfurovum sp. | reverse complement strand
ACCATGAGCCAAGTTGCTACTAAAAAAACAGCAGGTATTTTAGGAGATGATTTGGCAGTGGCGGCAGAGCAAGCTTCTGGCTCTTCTGCTTCAAGAGAACTTCATGTTATTTGGGCTATTTTTAAAGGTTCGGCTATCAACAAAGCCATTATCCTACCCTTGGCTTTTTTACTCTCTGCTTTTGCTCCTTGGATTATAGTACCTATTCTTATGTTAGGTGGAATCTATCTGGCGTATGAAGGGATGGAAAAGATAATAGAATACTTCTTTCATAAAAATACTCAACATAAGAAGATAAATACACAAACGACACAAAGCAAAAAAGAGATACTTGACGCCGAAAATAAGAAAATAAAATCTGCCATCCGCACAGACTTTATACTCTCTGTTGAAATTATTATACTTGCACTTAGCACAGTTACCGAAAGTACACTTATTGTGCAAATAGCAGTTGTTACACTCATAGCTTTTCTGGCTACAGTTGGTGTCTATGGGTTGGTTGCATTGATGGTACGCATGGATGACTTGGGATATAAACTCGTTACTAATAACCAAGATACAACATCAATCATGCACAAGTTTGGACAATTTCTCATCCGTGCTTTGCCAAAAATGATACGTGCATTAGCTGTTATAGGTACCATTGCTATGCTTCTTGTCGCTGGTGGGATATTTGTGCATAATGTAGATGCTATACATAACTTCGTGCACAATATACCTTCTGTCTTGGGAGAGTTGCTTGTGGGAGCTGTAGTCGGTTTACTAGCAGTCGTTCCCATGCAGATATATCAAAAAGTAAGGGCTTGATTACTCTGCTATCCTATACCCTGTACTTACCTTCATAAGCTTTCCATTTTTTACAAGTTTGCGAAGATTACGTGAAAATGTCTCTGCAGTCATTCCCAATACAGATGCAATCTCATACTGTTTCAAGTCCAAACTCAGTGCTGGATTGTCTCTATAAAAACGTAGTATTTTGTCTATAGATGTAGTCGCTATATTAAAGTGTATATTTTGCTGTAACAAATCCACTTTTTTTAGTAAAGATTGTATGATTGCATATGAGATATTGGGGTGATACATAAAGAGTTTTTCAAATGCTTCTCTGTCTATCTTAATAAGTTTACCATCTGTTTCAAACCTCGAAGATGATGGTAAAGGTGTATGCCGTAATGTAGCAGCCTCAGCTAAAAGTTCGTAGCGTTTAAAGTAGCTTATGACAACTTCATTGCCTTTATCATCATGTTTAAAGATACTCACCACACCCTCGATAAGCAACATAAGTACGTCACTTACATCACCCTCTACAAATAAAGTTTCACCCTCTTTATATTCTACTATTTTAGAGATATCCTCTAAAGCCTTAAGCTCATCTTCACCTAACGAGGCAAACATACTCACTTCTTTTAATGTCTTTGTCATACGAATATTATAACATTAGTTTTTTATAATCTTCGTCAAATACCTTGACACATTATCAACTAATGGTGAAAGTAAATATATCACAATAAATACTGATATGTATGATTGCATCTACATACTTACGAGTTCACCAATTTAGATTCACAATACAATGAAAGAGACAAAATACATCATACTTCTAAATATAATATATGAGAGTATAAATGTAAATATAACGCTATATAAAAGTAAGAGTTATATTATATATAAAGTTATCTTTCTGTGTAAATTTCTTTTTCTCTAGCAATAAATACTTGGGCTAAAAACCCATATGCTTCTTCCCATGCGTCCATTACTTCATCTGTTGCTGCATCTCCAAGTACCTGTCTTATAGCTTCAAGAAGTGCCTCACCTACCCATGGATAATGTTCTGGCAATATGTTGGTATCTACGTGTATTTGAGCTACCTTCTCTATACCATTTTGTAAGCTTTCCAAGTTATCTATATTGGCTGCGTATGCATAGACCATATTTGCCAGCTTTTTGTACTGGTCGGGTGCGGCATCTTTAAAAAGTTCTTTTGCCTCTGGATGTCTTTCAAACAGTACGCCATACATGACAGAAGTAATATCTTCTCCATGCTTCTTCAATACTGGTGCCGTTGATTTGATAATCGCCTTTGTCGCTTCGTTCATTTTCTATCCTTTATTTTGA
>JALWME010000254.1 GCA_027083995.1 Sulfurovum sp. | reverse complement strand
TTAAAAATGGTACAGCTATCCCCTTGATAGGTGTAATACCAGAGATACCATAGGCATTAAGTATGAATGCAAAAGCAATAAGTAGCCCTACTCCAATTGAAAAAAGATAATACATAGGGTCTTTGACCTTTGCAGCTATCTTAAAAATGCGAAAGATAATAAAAAGTATCGTGGCTGAAACCAAGACAAGCCCCAAAAACCCTAACTCCTCTGTAATACCTGCTAAGATAAAATCTGTATGTACTTCAGAGAGATACCCTAATTTGAACTGCCCATTGGCTAAACCCTGCCCAAAAAAGCCACCATTATGAATGGCATTGAGCGAGTTGGAAATTTGGTATGGCTCCTTAAATGCTTCTACACGCAAAGTTTGTAACTGCTCAAAAGGCAACACAGAGAGAATACTCTCTTGTACCGTCCCCCACCATGACTTGATACGTGCCATACGATGTGGAGCAAAGAAAATAAGTGCCAAAAATGCCATAAAAACCCCTGAAAGCATAGTAAAAAAGAACTTTAAAGATGATCCTATAAACAAAAAAAGCACCATTAGCGTTGCCCCCAGTACAACTACTTGACCTAAATCTTTTTGAAATACCGCAATGATAACCACTGCCACAAGAAATATAAAAATGTAAGGTGAAAACATGCGTAGTTCTTCAAAAAAACCCATATTTCCTTTATATAAAAGTTTACGTGAAAAGCTCCATGCCAAAAAGAAAACAAATCCTACTTTAAAAAACTCCACAGGGGCTATAGACACAGAACCTACCCGTATCCAACGCTTTGCTCCACCTACCGCATTGACTAAAGCAGAAGGTAAAAACTGCATTACTATCATAAGGAGAAAAAAACTAAAGAAAAGTAGCAATCCTATACGTGCAAACCATTTATCAGGCTCAAGTTTAGTCAAAATCACCATTGTAATAAACCCTATAAAAATAGCCATACCCTGTCGCACAAAGAAGTGAAAGTCAGCATATCCGAAATGCACCACTGCATATGTAGAAAGTGAATAACTCATCACAAGTGACAGTGTTAGAAGTATTATGACTCCTGCTAAAAGGGGTTTATCTATCATAGTTATATTCTCTTTATATAATATTAATTAGTATTTTATCAAAAATAATAGATAAATCTGATAAAATTCTACATATAGATAAGGGAAATGATGTCAAATACCATACAAAACAAAGCAATTCACCAAAGAAAATACAAGATTACTATTTTATTTTTGCTTTTAGTGCTTGCTATGGGTATTTTTTTGTCTTCTGTCTTAAAGACTATCACCAGTGAAAGACGCATACCTTCTCATAACAAAACAATACATGACCGATCTTTTCGTGGGGCTATCATCTCTGCTGATAATTATACACTTTCAAACTCCATCAAAACCTATCAGGCCGTCATAAGAGGTGCTAGTATCAAACCAGAGATGAAAGAGACCTTTATACGTCTCTTCTCCATCTACTCCAATATACCAGAAAAACAACTCCTTAAAAAGTTTCAACGTAAAGGCAAAGAGATACAAGGCAATATCATACTCTCAAAGACCATTGGTTCGAGTACTGCTATGCACCTTAAAGCACTTGCTATCAAGTTGCGTAGACTTGGTGTTTTCCGTTCCATTAAGACACGCTCTGGCATAGATGTACTTTTTGGTCTAGATATCATAGAAAATGGAGAGACAAGACGTTTCCCTCTACATGATGTAATGAGTCCTGTGCTAGGGTATGTTGGTAAAAAATCTGATGGAAGATACACAAGACCTGAAGGTAAAAAAGGACTTGAACGTAACTATAATACGCATATCACTTCCAAAAAAGATGGCTATTTCAAAGGCAAACGTGATGTACTGGGTGCTGTTATCCATGATAAAAACAGTATCAATTTAGGACGTGTAGATGGACTTGACTTACACCTCAATATCCCTTTGGCATTGCAAAGAAGAGTAGAGCTTATGATAGATGCTATGAAACAAAAGATAGATGCAGATGAAATATTGGTAGGTGTGATGGAGAGTCATACAGGAAAGGTACTCTCACTCGCAAGTACAGAACGCTATGACCCAGCACACATTAGACAAGCTGATGTACCAAAGCTTAATCCAAAGTTCTCAGAGTACC
>JALWME010000253.1 GCA_027083995.1 Sulfurovum sp. | reverse complement strand
ACTGGGGTACTTATTATTATCATTGTATTTATGCCACTGCTGACACTTGAAGGTCTTGAAGGTAAACTCTTTAGACCTGTGGCATTGAGTATTATCTTTGCACTCTTTTCATCTCTTGTACTGGCACTCACACTTATACCTGTACTTAGTTCATTTATATTACGTAAAAGACCAGACAAAGAGTCATGGCTGATCCGAGTACTCACTAAAGGATATAGACCTATTTTGGAAGGATCAATTAAGTATGCGAAGTTGACTATTGTAGCAGTACTTTTATTATTTGGTGGTTCACTTTATCTGGCATCTAAAACAGGTAAATCTTTTATGCCTACTATGGATGAAGGAAGCATTATTATTGGGGTGGAGATGTTACCATCTATCTCACTCAAAGAGAGTTTGGCACTTAATCTTAAGGTACAACAAAAGCTTATGGATGCAGTACCTGAGATAAAAGACATCATAGCCAGAACAGGGAGTGATGAACTGGGTCTTGATCCGATGGGACTGAATGACACAGATACCTTTTTGGTACTTAAAGATAAATCTAAGTGGAGAGAACCCTCCAAAGAGTTTGTGATTAATGAAATACGTAAGGTCTTAGATGAGTTTGTAGGTATCGAGTATGGATTTACTCAGCCCATAGAGATGAGAGTCTCAGAGATGCTTACGGGAGTACGTGGCGACTTGGCCATAGATGTTTTTGGAAGCGACAACGATGAACTTGAACGTATAGCAGTGAAGATAAAAGCCTTGCTAGAGACCATAGAGGGTAGTTCTGATGTCTATAAAAAAGCCAACGAAGGCGTAGAGTATTTTGAACTTAGCTTTGATAAAAAAGCGATGGCATACTATGGCATAGAGCAACAAGAGGTTAATGACTTTTTAAAAGTGATGGTCACAGGTGTACAGGCAGGTATCATACAAGAAGGTATGAGACGCATTAACCTTATGGTAAAAGGAGATGAAAATTTACAAAACTCACTCGATAAGATAAAAAAACTTTACTACCCTTTACATAATGGCAAATCTGTACCTCTTGGTACTTTTGTAAAGTTTGTATCTAATGCAGGACCTGTGCAAATAGAGCATGAACACGGCTACAGAAAAACCATCGTTCAAACGAATGTTGAGGGGCGTGACCTTGTGAGCTTTGTTGAAGAGGCAAAAGCCAAAATAGAAAAAGAGATAAAACTTCCTGCGGGCTACTACCTTACTTTTGGTGGTGAGTTTGAAAATCAACAAAGAGCAGCTTCAAGGCTGGCTATTATTGTACCTTTGGCACTCTTGTTGGTATTTATACTGCTCTTTGTTTCATTTGGTTCTTTTACACAAGCAATGATAGTGTTGATTAATGTGCCACTGGCACTTATAGGCGGGTTTATAGGTTTATATTTTAGTGGTGAGTATATGTCAGTACCTGCATCAGTTGGGTTTATTGCCCTGCTTGGTATCGCCGTGCTAAATGGGGTGGTTTTGGTAAACTACTTTAACTATCTTATTGAAAACGGCAGTAGGCTAAAAGAGGCAGTCATTGAAGGTGCCATTAAAAGATTACGTCCTGTACTCATGACTGCAACCATTGCAGCATTTGGTCTCTTGCCACTGCTTTTTGCCACAGGTCCAGGCTCTGAGATACAAAGACCTTTGGCGATAGTGGTTATCAATGGGCTAGTGAGTTCCACACTGCTTACGCTTATTATCTTGCCTATACTTTATTTACGATTTTCTAAAGTGAACAAGATGGAGGGCAGTGTATAGCGTTTTAGTATATCTTTTACTTATGTTTATAAATAAACAAATCAACTTTATTTTTAAAAATTGAACGGATATTCATTCTTATTTAAGCTTACTTTTCTTATCATGATGAATAAGTATTCGTTAAGAATTTTAAAATTAAAAAGGAGAGTAGCATGAGTATAGACAAAGAAGAATCCGTAAAAAAACTCTTTACGGCACAAAGTGCACAGGTAGACACAAACAAAGGTGATGCCTATTATGATGCTTTATATCTATCCTGTCAAAGGAGGATTGAGGAGTTAAAAAAGCTAGCTCCTCTTAACAATAGAGTTGACTTTACGCAAAGTATAGAAGAGCAAGGTTTAGAGCGACGTGATTTTCTTAAATGGGCATCTGCAAC
>JALWME010000252.1 GCA_027083995.1 Sulfurovum sp. | reverse complement strand
TAAATGCTTGGAAGTATTATACAACATTGAGTGATATTTTGTCAAGTATTAGTTGAGTCAAATTGACTAAAGTATATAAATACTGCTCTTTTGTTTTGTTTTATTTTCACAAGAAAATATAATTGCTGCGGTTTAGTTATAGTATATCTGATTTAAGTAGACAGGATATGAAAATTGATTTTTATAGGGTATTTATGGTAGAAAAAGGTGTTGTATCTTCACAACACCTTGTGAGTTAAAAGATTTTAGTTTCTAATTCCCAAATCTGCTTTGATAGTGTTCCATCTTTGAAGATCTACTTTTTTCAAGTATCTCATAAGTCTTCTTCTTTGTCCTACTAGCTTGAGGAGTCCTAGTCTTGAAGAGTGGTCTTTTTTATTTGTTTGAAGATGTTCTGTCAAGTAAATAATTCTTTCTGTTAGAAGTGCAACTTGTATCTCTGTTGAACCCGTATCGTTTTCGCTTCTTGCGTATTTAGCAATAATTTCTGCTTTCTTCGCCTGATCTAAAGCCATAATGACCTCCTGATTGGTAGTTATTCTCAAAATTGAGTTTGGTATAATAACACAATAATCTTATTTATCCCTTATCGTTACTTTAGGGAACCTCTAATCTAAACTAGAGTAAAATAGTCTTAATTGATTCAAAGGTTTACTATGCTACTTACACGTGCAAGCGAATATGCCCTTCTCTCTTTAGATTTGTTACGTAAATCTGATATTCCTATAGGTGCAGAACAGTTGGCAACCTCTCTTTGTATCCCTAAAAGTTTTTTGGCAAAGATACTACAAAGTCTCGCAAAGCGTGACATACTTGAATCACGCAAAGGTGTGCATGGTGGATTTGTTCTAGCAAGAAGTATTGACAAAATAAGCATTAATGAAGTAATCCTTGCAGCAGAGGGCAAAACTCCAGCAGTATTTGACTGTACAGCATACATAGACTCATGCCCTAATGGTACTATAGGAAACTGTGCCATCTCACCATTTCTAAGCAATTTTCAGACCAAGATAGATAATTTTCTAGACGGATTGATGTTAAACGATATTATGTAATCCTAGGGTATAATACACTCATATTTAACATCAATAAAGGGCATCTTACATGCAACACGTTTACCATTTATCACACATAGACCTTGATGGTTATGGATGCCAGTACCTCTCACAACAATGTTTTGACAACATAGAGTGTTACAATGCCAACTATGGACCTGAAGTTCCTGCACGCATGGGTGAAATAGTCAAAAAAATAGAACAAGATACATTTTTAAACAAAGAGTTAGAACCTCTCATTCTTATCACAGACCTTAATCTTACTACCAAAGAAGGTGCATGGATAGAAAAAGAAGCCTTACGCACAGGAGCAACACTCCAACTCCTTGACCACCATGCTACAGGAGCAAATGCTGCAGAGCGTTTTGCATGGTACAAACTGGATACCACACGCTGTGCCACACTCATTACTTATGATTGGCTTCAAACCCATTATGGATTTGACAAAGAAAATAAACTTGCATCTATTGTCAAAGCGATTAATGCCATCGATATATGGGTAAGTGATGATACACTCTTTGAATTTGGTAAAGTTATGTTAGGGATGATTTCAGGGGCGAGGGAAATAGGACGCATACTCTTCCCCACTGAAGACAGAGCCTTTAAACTCTCTATGATAGACGCAGCTAAAAACCGTATAGATGAAAAAGATGCACCCATTAAACTTGATGATGATTTACATCAAATCAAAAAAACCTTTTTTAAACAAGAAAAAAATGACACCAAAGACAACTTGGTAGCCCACTATGTCACAGACTTACTTACACAAGACAAGCAACGTCTTACAATTACCTATAAAGGCTATAAAGGCATACTGGGATATAACGTAGGTAATGCTTCTATCATAGGCAATGCCTCTATGGTGGCAAATCCTGATTATGACTTCTATATGGATGTAAATTTCAGAGGAAACTTCTCATTAAGAAGCAACAACAAACTAGATGTCTCAGCCATGGCAGCCCATATAGGTAATGGTGGGGGACATATCAATGCAAGTGGAGGAAAAATAGAGGGGTATAAAGACTCATTTGTCTATGCGGATGTGAGAAAGTTTGTACAAGAGTATATAGCTGAGAAATGCAATGGAGATTAAAACCTCAATCTAAACTCTGTACCCTTATCAGGTACAGAATCCAACTCTATCCTTATACCATACTCATCGCATATACTCTTTACGATACTTAGCCCAACACCAAATCCACCAGAATATTCTGTACCTCTTTTAAACTTATCAAAAATCTCTTTTTGTTTAGCCTCTTCTATCCCTATGCCTTCATCTTGAATGCAAAATACTCTCTCTTTTAGGCTAAGTTTTAATGTTGAATTTACAGGTGAATATTTAATGGCATTGCCTATAAGGTTTCCATAGAGAAGCTTGAGTTGTACCTGTGGTATGTTAAACATTGTTGTCTCTATATCTACCTCTACTTTAATCTTTTTACTATCACACAGTGGTGCATAGTAGCTTATACTTTCTTGCAGTACCTTTGAGATATCAAGTACCTCTGAGACTTCTTTTTTATCTGAAAAATTCAAATATGTCAAAGAACTATAAATGTCGTAAAGTTGCTTGGTACTTATGGAGATATTTTTAAGTGTTTTTGTTGTACATTTATCTATTTTCAATGCTTGATTGGTCGCCATAGAAAGGGAGGTAATGGGTGTGTTAAGCTCATGAGTGACATCATTAATAAAACGTTCTATCTGTTCTACCTTTTGACGCAAAGGCTTCATAAAAAGTTTAGAAAGAATCCATGCAATGATACTCAAAAGTAAAGCAACAACCAACATAACAGTAATCACCGTCATTTTAAGTTTTTCTAGTGCATGAGAGAGTGTATCTGACTGAGCTACAACATACTTGATGTTTAAATGTTCTCTAGGTGCATCAGAGACAAAGACTTCATAGCCATTTTGATTAAGGTATCCTGATTGTTCTGGTATCTTTTCAAGTACTAATGTACCATCAACTATTGCACCTTCACTACTTATAAGTGCCAATGTAACATCTTTTGGCACTTTCATTTTTTTAAGTGTTTTTCCCTGCATATGTGCCATAATAATCTCTCCAGACTTTACATCTGTTATATGCTGAAGTTTATAGTGCATCTCATTTTCGAGTGCATTCTTTTGTGCTACATAATACCAGTACCCTATAAGGATCAAAAATAAAAAAGAAGATACAAGATAAAGCCCCAAAAAAGAGTAAAAACTACGTTTTTCTAGTTCATTCATACCTATATCCCATCCCTCTTTGTGTGGCTATCTTCTTAGCTCCTATAATTTCACGTAGTTTTCGTATATATGAGCGAAGTGTTGCGTCACTGGGCATCTCTTCAAAACCCCAAATATTTTGTATAAGTTCTTCTTGGCTGATGAGTCTTTGGGAGTGTGTTATAAAATAATCTAGTATCTCTGCTTCTTTAGGTCTAAGTGTTATATCTTTGCTACCATCACTTACAATATGTCTGCGTGGATAATATGTCAAAAATTCATCTATCTTCACTGGTGTATCTTGCTCTATATAAAACAAGACTCTTGATTTTTCAATACGAAGTTTCAACTCTTCAAGCTCAAAAGGTTTTTTGATGTAGTCATGTGCTCCTGCATCAAAACTCTCTTTTAAGTGCTTGGTGTCTGAATACGCTGTTATAACAATAGCTGGTGTGGTGTCATTAAAAGAGCGTAGCTCCTCTAGCAGTGCTATACCTGATTTTCCAGGTACATTGATGTCAAAGATAAACAAGTCAAAACGATTTTCGTCTATCAATTCTTGTGCTTCCTTTGAATCAAAAGCATGAGAGACTTCATAATATTCTTGTAGGTATGTAGAAACGATATCCCCTAAAACAGGGTCATCTTCCATGAGTAGTATTTTCATTTTTATTTCCTGTTTGGTAACTATAATAGTATCATAGGTTTTTTATGTGTAGGTAAAGTGCATCGCATTATGAGATACACTTTAAATTAGTTTCAGATTACGTAATCTCAATGAATTAGCTATGACTGAAACTGAAGAGAAACTCATCGCTGCTGCTGCAATGACAGGAGAGAGTAGTATGCCAAACACTGGGTACAACACACCTGCTGCTACTGGTACACCTAAAGAGTTATAGATAAAAGCAAAAAAGAGATTTTGGCGTATGTTTGCCATCGTTCCATGACTTAGTTTAATCGCACGTACGATACCTATAAGGTCACCTTTTACCAATGTTACCCCTGCACTCTCCATCGCCACGTCTGTACCTGTTCCCATGGCTATGCCCACATGGGCTTTAGCAAGTGCTGGTGCATCATTTACTCCATCACCTGCCATGGCGACTATTTTACCTTCTTCCTGTAACTGTGTAACCACTTTAGACTTCTCTTCAGGAGAGACCTCAGCTTGCACTTTGTCTATGTTTAGTTTTGTAGCTACTGCTTGGGCTGTGGTTTTGTTGTCTCCTGTTAGCATGACCACAGTGATACCTTGTGCATGAAGTTGTGCAATCGCTTCAGGCGTACTCTCTTTGATAGGATCCATCACACCTATGATACCTGCTGCTTTTCCATCTAAGGCTATGAGCATTACCGTTTGTCCCTCTTTTCTGTAGATGTCAGCTTTATTGGGTAAATCTCTAGCAACGATACCTAGAAATTCAAAAAGTTTTCTGTTCCCTATGGCTACTTTTATACCATCCACTTCACCAATAACTCCTTTACCTGTGATAGACTGAAAATTTTCTGTTTTACCAAGGCTAATACCTCTTGCTTTAACACCTTCTACGATGGCTTCGGCTAAAGGATGCTCGCTTGACACTTCTAATGTTGCTACCGCTTTTAAAAGAGTGTCTTTATTGATACCCTCTTCGACCTCAACGGTGACTAGTTTAGGTTTACCATTGGTAAGTGTTCCTGTTTTGTCTACTACTAGAGTATCTACTTTTTCCAACACTTCCAAGGCTTCTGCATTTTTGATAAGTACCCCTACTGATGCTCCCTTACCTGTACCTACCATAATAGACACTGGTGTAGCAAGCCCCAAAGCACAAGGACAAGCGATAATAAGTACTGTAACTGCACTTACCACCGCATATGCCAACTTAGGCTCAGGTCCCCACATATACCAAGCAGCAAATGCAAGTCCTGCGATGAGTACAACGATGGGTACAAAATATCCAGAGACTATGTCGGCTAGTTTTTGTATGGGTGCTCGTGAACGTTGGGCATGTGCTACCATATCTACAATTTGGGAAAGTAACGTATCTGCCCCTACTTTTTGAGCCTCTATGAGTAGAGTTCCTGTGGCATTAACCGTTGCACCTATCACTTTGGCACCCTCTGCTTTTGCCACTGCTATGGATTCACCTGTGACCATAGATTCATCTATATTACTTTCACCTTCTACTACCACTCCATCTACAGGTATCTTATCGCCTGGGCGTATACGTAAGATATCACCCACAACGACCTCTCCTAAAGGAACATCTTCTTCACTGCCATCACTTTTTACTATACGTGCTGTGTTTGGAGCAAGCCCTAGTAACATCTGTATGGCTGTGTTGGTTTGTGAACGTGCACGCAACTCCAACACCTGCCCAAGAAGTACGAGAGTAACGATGACTGCTGCTGCTTCAAAATAGACATCTATTAAGCCATTGTGCATTTGCATTTGAGGAGGAAAAAGCTGTGGTAAAAAAAGTGCTACAAGACTATAGAGGTACGCAGCACCCACACCAAGGGCTATGAGTGTAAACATATTGAGATTCCATGTTTTTACAGAGTTTACCCCACGTACAAAAAATGGCCATCCACCCCAAAGTACCACGGGTGTTGAAAGTACAAACATTATCCACTGCACTAAAGACATCTCTAACCAAGAGGGTAAAAGACTTGGCATAAGATCTGCTGTCATAGCCAACACAAAGACTGGAAATGCCAAAACACTACTCACTTTAAAACGTTTTGTCATGTCATCCAACTCTGCTGTATCTTCCTCTCCAGCTTCAGCCACCATAGGTTCAAGTGCCATACCACATTTAGGGCAAGTACCAGGACTTTTTTGCTGTACTTCAGGGTGCATGGGACAGGTATACATTGTATGACTATCTACACTTTTTGACAACCCCACAGAGGAGACTTCTGGGTATTCAATAGGTGTACACGCACTACAGTTTTCATCGTTTTCTTTTATGTATGTTTCTGGAGCCTCATTAAACTTACCTTCACAATCAATAGAACAAAAATAATATGTCTTATTATCATACATTATATGAAACTTTGCATCTGTTGTAATATCCATGCCACATACGACATCTTTAACTTTTTCGTTCATGATAAATCCTTCATATACTATAAAGAATAGAATACTGCAACCGTGTGTACGTATTGTGTATAAAACAGGCACACTCTATACACATAATCCTCCTATAATTTATTTGTAACCAGGAAGTATTTACTTCTTGGAAATTCATTACAAAAGGAAAAAAGATGAAAAATTTAGTATTAGCAAGTCTTCTTGCATTAGGATTGAGTACAGGTTATGCTATGGCAGAGAATAAAGCTGCCGTAGAGTTGGAACATGCAAACAAAACAGCAACAAGTGTGGAAGGTGTATCTGGTGATATGTCTAAAATGAAAGCTGCAGGTAAGTGTAATGCAGATCAGAGCAGGAAAATGAAAACAAAGATGAAGAAAAAAGCACACAAACCAACAAAAGCAGAACTTGAACTAGAACATGCCAATAAACTCTCAACAGGAGATGATAGTGTTAAAGGTGATATGGGGAACATGAAAGCCCAAGGTAAGTGCAATACAGGTGAAGGCAAAGCAAAGCAAATGCCTAAAGCTATGAAATGTGCAGCTGGTAAATGTGGCGGAAAATAAAATAACTTCCTCTTTTACACATATTTCTATCCTGGCAATTTGACAGGATAGAAGAAAAATTCTACAAACTCCTCTACACGCTTTACGTACACGATACATGCACATAACACTACTACAATACATCAAATACATATAAGGATAAATCGATGGAAAGAAGAGAGTTTTTAACCCTAAGTTCAGTAACAGCTTTATGGCTAATGACAGGATGCGGAGGAAATAGTTCTAATGACAGGATATCTGTAAAGACAAAAGAAAGGTCTTTGCCTATACCCAAGTTATTGAACCCTGTAACAAAAAACGGGGTGCAACACTATGACTTGAATGTCCAAAAAAAACAACATAATTTTTTTGATGGCGTACTTACAGATACTTATGCTATTAACAGTACATACCTAGGTCCTACGCTCCTCATACAAAATGGAGAAAAAATCTCCATAAACTACACCAATAGCCTTCAAGAGACAATCACTATGCATGGACATGGTATGCATGTACCTCCTTCTATGGATGGCACAGCACATCAGCCTATTGCACCCAATCAAACATGGTCAGCACAATATACAATCAATCAAAAAGCCTGTACCAACTGGTATCATCCTCACACTATGGATAAAACTGCTCCTCAGGTCTATCGAGGTCTGGCTGGTCTTATCATACTTGAAGATGATGAAAGTAAGGCTTTGGATTTACCAAAACGTTATGGTATTGATGACATACCACTTGTACTACAAGACAGAAACTTCACTCATGGGCAGATAGACTACAATCCTTCCATGATGGACATCATGCATGGGTATACAGCTGATACTTTCATAGCCAATGGAGCCATAGAACCTACCCTTGATGTAGAGGCCAAAGAGATACGTTTTCGTATACTCAACGGTTCAAATTCAACAGTCTATACATTAGGTTTTTCAGACGGCAGAAACTTTAAGCAAATAGCCACTGACAATGCCTTTTTGGAGTCTCCTGTAAACCTGACAAAACTCACGCTCTCTCCTGCTGAAAGAGCTGAAATAGTCGTAGATTTAAGTGATGCAAAAAATGCAAACATAGTACTCAAGGAGTACAACCATAACAAGACATTTTTAACCATCAATGTCACCCAAGATGCCTTACAGAAAACAAGCATACCAAACAAACTCACAACACTTGAAAAATTTAACCCAAGTGATGCAGTAAGAAGTAGACCATTTGTCCTCTCAGGTATGATGGGTAACTTTAAAATCAATGGTAAATCGATGGATATTGACCGTATAGATGAGACAGTACCTCTAGGTGATATAGAGATATGGGAGGTAAACAATAACATGATGGTTGACCACAACTTCCACATACATGCAACGCACTTCATGCTTATAGAACGTAATGGAAGCAGTGCCAATGTTGCAAGCAATGAAAAAGGTTATAAAGATGTGGTATACATCCCTGCGAATGAAAGTGTAAAGTTTATAGTTAAAATGGTAGACTATGCAGACAAAACTGTTCCTTATATGTACCACTGCCATTTTCTAGAACATGAAGATGCAGGTATGATGGGTCAGTTTACAGTTACTTAAAACAAAGGATACAGAATGACAGAGTATACTCTCATACACAAAAAAGATGAAAATAAGTATGAATTTCATATAGAAGGTAAAAAACCATATATAGACTATGAAAATAAAGAGGGAGTTTTACACCTCAACCATACCATAGTCCCAGATGAACTCTCAGGCAGAGGCATTGCCAAAGCATTAACTATTGCAGTAATGGAAGATATTAAGGCACAAGGACTTAAAATGCAACCGGGGTGTTCTTATATCGTGGCATTTGTTGAAAAAAATCCAGAGTATGAAGCTTTATTGGGCTAAAACTATGATTTATACAGTATATACATCACAAGACTTACACACTGTAAAAAAAGAACTCGAATCCAAAGCAAAAGAGGTAGGCTTTGGCGTTTTACACAGCTATGCTTTTAAAGAAATTCTAGAAGGAAAAGGTTTTCCTATAGACAAAGATATTACTGTATTTGAATTATGTAACCCCGCAGCTGCACAAGAGGCACTTACCTGCATGAGTAACATATCTATCTATCTTCCTTGTCGTATCTCCGTCTATGAAGAAAATGGAAAAGCAGTCCTCTCAACCATTGGACTAGATGATATGCTGCGTACAGTAGAAGTAGATGAAGTATTTCAAGCACATATTGCTGTAATCTTTGAGACACTCAAAGGCATTATGCATAGCTGGGATACATAATATCTACACACTTCATGCACACTTTAAATATATACTTTGCATATAAACTTTAAGGAGTTTTCCTATGCAAAGAAGAACATTTGTTAAAGGCTTGGCTGCAAGTTCATTACTTGCACTTGGTACGACACAAGTACAGGCAAGAAGAAATATGCCAAAAATCTCAAACTCTGATACCCTCACAGGAAATGAATTTCATCTTACTATAGACTACACTACCGTTAACCTCACTGGTAACACGGCAGTAGCTACTACAATCAATGGTCAAATTCCAGG
>JALWME010000251.1 GCA_027083995.1 Sulfurovum sp. | reverse complement strand
TCTTTAGGTGGAGCATTATTAAATTATTACCTCGCTCAATCTTTAGGCAGAAAACTCATTTTGAAGTATGGAAAATATTTCTTCATCAAAGAAAAAACATTAGACAAACTCGATACTTTTTTTGCAAAACATGGCGAAATTTCTACTTTTACAGGTAGACTCATACCAGGTATCCGTCAACTCATCTCCCTTCCTGCAGGACTTGCACGCATGAACCTTGCAACATTTTCATTTTACACCTCACTGGGTGCTGGTATCTGGGTGGTGGTACTCGTAGCTGTTGGTTACTTGGTAGGCTCAAATGAAGAACTTATCTCTGAGTACTTGAAGTCAGCGACACTCATTGCGTTAATGAGTGTGGCATTGATTACACTTTTTTATGTGGTACGATACAAAAGACGTAAAGAGATATTGGAAGACTAGTCCAATACCCACGCTACATATTTTTTCTTCTTTATTTTCACTTTTTTCAAAGCCTTAAAAACTTTATCTACTACAGTATGGTGCAGGGCAATGTAGGACTTGGTATCGGTGATATTTATTTTTCCTATCATACTATTTTCTATACCTATCTCTTTACAAAATGTTCCTATGATGTCTCCAGCACGTAGTTTGGTTTTTTTACCACCATTGAGGCAGAGTGTATCATAGTCTGATATCATTTTAAACTTGGCATCTACACGCAGGTCTTTGAGTTGCATTTTCTTTGCTTTTTGGAGTACATATGAGCATTTATCACACTCTTTAGGAGAAAATAGAGAGATAGCTGTACCTGTGGTATCTGCACGTCCAGTTCGTCCTATGCGGTGCGTGTAGACCTCTTCATCAAATGGAAGGTCGTAGTTTATAACAAGTGCAATATCTTTAATATCCAATCCACGTGATGCAACATCTGTGGCAACCAAAATGCGTTTAGAACCATTGGAGAAGGCGATGAGAGATTCATTTCTGTCTCGTTGGTCTAGATCACCGTGAATATCTATCACAGCATGTCCATGAGATGCTAGGGTATCTGCTAGAGAGATAACCTGTGCTTTAGTGTTGCAAAAGATAAGCAGAGATTCAGGTTTGTAGGACTCTATAAGTGCAGTGAGGGTTTTGAGTTTGTCATCTGTTTCATAGACTAGGGTATTGATTTTATTTTCTTTGATGAGGGTATCTACTTTGATTGTAAGTGGATGACTTAACAGTGTTTTGGCTAGTTTTTCTATAGCAGGGGGGAATGTGGCAGAAAAGAGTAGGTTTTGTTTACCTTTTGGCATGTTAGAAGATATTTTGATTATTTCATCATAAAATCCCATATCAAGCATACGATCTGCCTCATCCAAGACAAGTGTTTGAATGTTTTGAAGTATTAATGTCTCTTTGGCCAAGTGGTCTTGTATACGTCCAGGTGTACCTATAAGTATATGTGCTCCTTTAGCCAGTGACTCAGCTTGTGTGCGTAAAGGTACTCCTCCATACAATGTGAGTATCTTGAGGTTAGGTTTATACGCAGCAATTTTACGTAGTTCTGTTGCTATTTGCTCAGAAAGCTCCCTTGTGGGTGTAATAATGATAGTTTGAGGTGTATACTTATTTGTATCAATCTTCATGATACAAGGAAGTCCAAATGCCAAAGTTTTTCCTGAACCTGTTTTTGATTGTGCAAGTATATCTTCACCTTTTAAAATAGGTTCAATAGCTTTTTCTTGTATCGCTGTCATTTTGGTAAACCCAAGTGCTTGAAGATGTTTTGAAAGTTCTGTAGGTATAGAATCGAGTGTTTGAAACAATGACATAATAATAGACTCTTTTTTATGCAAGTATAGAGTAATTTGTGTTAAGGCAGAATGTGAAGGGTGTGAGCCATAGCTCACACAGTGTCTATGCTTTTGATTTTCTGTATTCTAAAATCATTTTATAGGCTTCATCTTTTAAAAGAAGTTTCTCTTTTTTCAGCGTCTCAAGCTCCATACCTGTCATAGGTGTGTCACCATTTTCTGCATGTTCTATTTTATTGTCAAGCTCGTTATGTTTCTCAAAGATTTTTGCAAAATGTGCATTTTGTTGTTTGAGTTCGTGTATTTCATCTCTATATTCGTGTAACATTTGTCTCCTTTGTGTTTAGGTATAGTATAGTATAACGCGTTAAGCATAACAAAAAATTGACAAAGATTAATTATGTCCTGTACTCAGCATTTATTTTGA
>JALWME010000250.1 GCA_027083995.1 Sulfurovum sp. | reverse complement strand
TTCTGCCCAGATGGTGGAGACCATGTTGATGTGCAAGGGGCACATATGCATGTCTTTGCTTACTTAAAAACATTTCTTTTTCCTGAAGAGTACATGACAAAAAAAGTGGGACAACTAAGTGGTGGAGAGAAAAACCGTGTGGCACTCGCCCTGCTCTTTACCAAAAATGTTGAATGTCTTATACTGGATGAACCTACGAATGATTTGGACATCCAAACCATTACCATCTTAGAAGACAAACTCATCGCTTTTCAAGGAGCGTTACTTTTTGTCTCACATGACAGGTACTTTATAGACAAGATTGCCTCAAAGCTTTTTATTTTTAAAGGTGACGGTATCGTGGAAGAGTCCTATCAGACCTACACAGAATATCTTGAGATAGAAAAAGAGATGAAAGAACTTGAAGATTTAGATAAAGAATTTAAAGCAACAGAAGAAAAAAAGGTATCTGCCAAAAAGAAAAAACAATCCAAGTTATCGTATAAAGAGCAACAAGACTATGATACGTTACCAGATGAGATAGAAGCACTTGAAAATAAAATATCCGAAATAAACCAGTGTCTCTATGACCCTAAATGTTATAAAGAGAAAGGACTGACTACACTTAGTGAAGAACTTGTCATACTAAAAGAAGAGTATGAAGTAAAAACAGAAAGATATTTGGAGGTCTTAGAGATTTATGAGGCACTACAAACGTGAAACTATTCACGTTTGCTTAACGGGTCTCACCAATAAATTGCTACAGATCTTCGACCCCATCGTAAGGCTCTTCTTCTATCTACACCCATGTAAATATCTATACGTTTTCTATAACGTTTATTCATTTTATCACGAACAGTATAATATCCTTTTAGACCACCTATGCGTACTTTGGTTCCATTACGCATTCCATAGCGTGTAAGCATATCACGAGAAACTGCTATCACTTTCATACCAGGACGCAAACGATTATTCCAAGCAGCAAGAAAAGGTGTGTCATCAGTCTGATTTTTATGTGAACTATATGCTGTAGCTGTCACACGCAGCTTTCTTTTACCAAAACCACGTATAAATTTTATTTTTTTATTTTTTTGTGCAATTTTCTGTCTTTTTTTTGCTTCTTCTCTCTTTTTACGCTGTTTCTTTTCCAATGCCAACTTTTTAGCAAGTAAAATCTTTTTCTCCGATTCTATTTTTTTAAGTATATGGGGAAGTGGTAATCTTAACTTTTTACCGACTCTAAGTATTGCACTTGGTTTTATCTGATTAAACTTTGCCAATGTTTTCGATTCCAGTTTGAATTTATGTGCAATAGAAAGAAGTGTATCACCAGACTCAATATGATACTCTGCTGCAACAATGGCATCTACCATTTTTTGAGAAAACGGTACTTTGAATTCTTGACCTAATTTTAAAGTTTGTTTTTTATCAAAGTTATTTAATCTCAACAACTCTTTTATACTAAGTCCAAATTTACTTGCTATTCTTCCAAGAACATCTCCTGAGACAACCTTATAAATGCCATAGACTTTTTCTTTTACTTTTTTAATCTCTGTTTTTTCCATAGACACTTTTCTTATAGAAGAGGTATTTGTTTTGACAGTTTTATTTATCTCAATCTCTTTCTTTTTTTCTTTTTTAGCAATATGCTTAATAGCTTTGCGTATTATTTGCCTTTCTACAGACTTATTTTCTACTGTCATATTTAAAGGCTGTGTATATACTCTTTTAAAACGTAAAGGGTCTTCAACTTTGACGTATTTTTCTATCATATCTTCTACTGAAATGACTTTTATTTTTGTTTTTTGGGGTACAGGAAGGGTTTTTGAGACAATCAACTTTTTTCTATCTGTATTATAGTGTACCTCTTTTAGATGCATAAGTTTCGATCCAAAAGGATTACACTCAGTAGTACCTCCTGTCACCACCCTACAATCTACAATACTTTTTGCATTGCCAGAAGAAAAAATAGATATAAGTAAAAGTAAAGAAGTAAAATAAATTCTAGACATGTCATTAATGTTAAACACTATAAAAAGTTTAACATTTCTCCTTTTATAGATTCTTTTTCTACAACTATTGAATGCTTAATTGGTTTTGAAAATAATCCTGTAATCATAGAGGGCACAGTTACATTTGTATTTTGGCTTACATAGTTTAATGCCTCTATATCACCATTTACCTCATTGCCTAGAGCTTTAGATACTGCTGGA
>JALWME010000249.1 GCA_027083995.1 Sulfurovum sp. | reverse complement strand
GGGTTTGCGTATCTGCATCTTTGAGACCCCCACTGCCAGCAGTGTACCAGCTAAGACAACCACCACAAGTAGCTCTAAAAGAGAAAAACCTCTATGCCAATGAGCTTTTTTAGTGGGGGTCATTGAAATTATTTATTACACTCTTTGGAAAGTACGATATCTTTATCCCACTCTTCGCCACCTTCTTTTTTGTCTGCACCAAGAGAGATAATCTCTATCTCTGACCCCTTTTTTATATAGACAAAAGGTGTGTTCCATGCATCTTTTTTTATTTTTTTTAAGTAAGGTGCTACAGG
Organism: Sulfurovum sp.; assembly: GCA_027083995.1. Next base: position 1,898 of record JALWME010000249.1, on the reverse strand, counting down.
ATAGTTAGGGTATTTATCTGCATCAGGATTGGCAAGAAGTGCCTGTATGCCCTCACTTGTATCTGGCAGTGTACCATTGTCAAGCTCAAACTGTTCAAATCTGCCTTTAAGGTCATTCATAGAAAGACACATAGTGTTTCTTGTGGCTTTTCTTTGTGAATCCATAAGCCCAGGAGCTACTACAGCCATAAGCCCTCCAAGAATAACGATAACAATAAGAAGTTCAATAAGCGAGAAGGCAGTTCTCGGTGTGTTTTGTGTGTGCATGTGCATCCTTTAGTTTGCTTTGGTATAATATTTCAAAAATATAATAATGATTAATTTTACAAATTTTACTTTAATAGAGCTTTTAGATGGATAAAACAGAAAACAGAGGAGACATTGTTCAAAACAGAGCAGGGTTTGCCCTACTGGTAACTTTTTCTGTATTGATGATTATTATCGGGCTTACAATGGTACTTTTGAGTTACTTTAAGCAAGTGCAACATGACTCTGAAAACACCACCGCGATGATACAGGCAGATATTTATTATGCAGACATCACCTCTGTATTTGATAAATTTAAAAAGAAAAAACAACTCTTCTCTACACTCTATATGTTTCCTGTACCGTTACGTTCTCCTGATGGGAGGTTTGAGATGCTGTTGCAATGTCAGCCACTCTCTAAAGGCGTGAATATAAATTGGCTTGCCATGGAAGAGATATCGGGTATGCGTGAGCAATATACATTTGCCCAGAGTGTTTTTGACATACTTGTCCAAGAGTATAATCTGGAGGATGCCTCAAGGTTGCAAGAGATGCTAGCAGCACAGACAGGAGGCAAAGAGAAGTTTATCAAAAAAGAGTACAGCAGACTTAGGCAAAAAAACGGTATCATATCATACAAACAATTTTCGCAAATTGTTTTTGCTTATCAATTAGAGGTTGATGATACCAAAGCAAGCCGTGTTCCATGGAAGAAGTATTTTACTTTTTCCAAAGATGCAAGCAAAATAGATGCAGCATATGCTTCCCCTGAATTGATATCGCTTCTTTTTGATATAGACCTACAGTCAGTCAAAGAGTGGCATGCAGACCCAGAAAAAGGAAGCCTGCAATCATTTGTCAATGAAAATGGGGGCAATTATGCAAGCAGAAAAAATATTATTGTGGGCAAAGATTTTTTAGAAGAGAGTGAATGTACTGTCTCTTACAAAAGTGGCAAAAAACAATACAAATTTAGATTTGAATATATTCAAGGAGAGGCAAAACATTTTGAATTTTATGGGAAAAACTAAAGAACTGTTGCTTGTGCATACAGCTATGCCTAGAGTCACCTTAGATGAGAGTGTAAATGTGATGCTCACGCCACAATTTTATACATTGAAAAAAGAGGCACTTCCAGTAAAGTATGCTTTTCAGGCGAAAAAAATAGCAGTATCTCTTTTTGAGGGTTTACTTGAGGATGATGTAGACTATGAATATATGGTCAGCAAAGAAAAAGATACATGGGTATTTATAGCCTATGATGTAGAGAAGATTGGTACATTTTTAGAAAGTAAAGGCATAAGTAGACAAAAAGTAGCAAAACTTTTTTTTGCTCAACAGTCAGTAGATGCCTTTAAAAGCCCTTTGGCTCTAAGTGAAACAGAAGCACTGGTTGTTATAGATGAGACAGTTGTGGTAGTGCCTAGCATGGCACTTGATGAAGAGGAACAGCCTTCATTGGTATTTGATGCTGGGTTTACACCATCACAAGGAGTGACACTTAAAGGAGAAAGTACATCTTCTGTACTCACACAAAAGCAAGCCATCTCTTTGGCAGCTGTGTTTATGGCATTTGCAGGGATATTTTTGTTTGAAGGTACACGCTATGGTGGAGACAGCGTTGAAAGTGAAGCGAAGTTGCAAGCGTTGTA
>JALWME010000248.1 GCA_027083995.1 Sulfurovum sp. | reverse complement strand
GTAGTAGATACCACTGCACCAGTTATTTCACTTAATGGAGGAGATGTAAATATATCTGTTAGAACTGTTTATAATGATACAGGTGCAGTTGCCAATGACAATATGGATGGTGATATCAGCAATCGCATTGTCGTAAATGGTGAGAATATAGATACTTCTGTAATAGGAAGATACAGGATTACTTATGACGTTAATGATAGTGCAGGAAACAGTGCATCACAAGTGATACGAACCGTTAATGTCATTAATCATGCACCTGTGGCAGAAGGTGCACGATACCCCATGAAAGAAGATACAAATTTGACTATAGTATTGAATGGAAGTGATGCCAACAATGGAAGTATATTGCAGTATACAATAGTTGAACAGCCTTCTAATGGTAGCATTACTCTAAATAATGACACGGTGGTCTATACGCCAAATGCTGATTATTATGGTGTGGATGGATTTACTTTTAAGGTAAGTGATGAATATAATGCAAGCTCAAATATAGCAAGTGTTGATATCAACATCTCTGATGTCCCAGAACCCAATAATCAACCTATCGCAAAAGATATTAATGTCAGTATTGACAGTAATACAACAATATTAACCTTTAATTTAGATGCCAGTGATACAGATGGAAACAGTTTAGTATATAGTATAGTTACAAATCCAGCATTTGGCACTTTAACTGTCGATGATAATAGTACAGGTCAGGTAAGTTACAATAGGGGCAGCTATACAGGAAATACAACTTTTACCTATAAAGCTAATGATGGGACAGATGATTCGAATATTGCCACAGTCTACATAAAATCAAATATTCCCAATACGCCTCCGATTGCCTATGACAAAAGAGTTAATTTAGATACAAGTGGTGCCCCTAATATTGAATTGGATGCAAGTGATGTGGATAGTACTGATGTTTTAAGTTATAGAATAGATATACCACCTAGTTATGGAACAGTAAATATTACTGGGAATGTTGTGACCTATACGCCGACTGCCAATTTTACAGGAACTGATAGTTTTACTTTTGTTGTCAATGATGGTACGGATGATTCTAACATAGGTTACATTTTTCTTCGTGTAGGAACACGTAATCTTAATACACATATTTTAGGCTGGTGTAGTGGAAATGATACAGAGCTTTGGGGTACAGATGGTACCACAAACAATACGCAGCAGATAAAAAATATCAATAGCATAGGAAGTTCTAATCCTAGAAATATTATGGATATCAATAGGACCTACTTTTTTATAGCAAATGACGGTATACATGGTATGGAGCTTTGGAAAAGTGAAGGCACTGCTGGGAGTACAGTATTGGTAAAAGATATTAAGCCTGGCAGCAAAGGGTCATTACCGCATAACCTTGTAGATGTCAATGGTACTCTCTTTTTTGCTGCTGCAGATGGTAAAAATGGTATAGAACTATGGAAGAGTGATGGCACTACACTGGGAACACAAATGGTTAAAAATATTAATCCAAGAGGACATGCAAACCCTGAAGAGTTAACCAATGTAAATGGAGTATTATATTTTAGTGCAAACAATGGGAAAGATGGGATTGAGTTATGGAGAAGTAGCGGTACATCGGGTGGGACAAATCAGGTTAATGATATTAATCATAGAGGCTCTTCCAGACCATTTTTTCTAACCAATGTCAATGGAGTACTCTATTTCTCTGCGGATGATGAGGGTACTTTTGGTGTCGGTAGGGAGTTATGGTACTATAATACCAATGTATCAGATATAGCATCTGGATATACTAACCGTGGATTTTTGGATATTACTAGAGGCATAAGCTCCAGCAATCCTGAAAATCTCTATAACTACAACGGTCGTTTGGTTTTTAGTGCAGACAATAGGGTTTTTGGTAGAGAATTGTGGGTCAATAGGGGACTATATGATGCATACATGGTTGAAAATTTTGCTGGGACAGGTTATTTTAAAGACAGGAGTGCTTTACCAAAAGGGTTTAAGACGGTAGGCAACACATTGTATTTTGCTGCTATTGAAGTGCTTAATGGTTATAATTTGAGGTATTTAGATACTATTGGTTCTGGCATAAAAAATGTATTGTATACTGATGCGAAAGGCAATCAATTTCTTACAGGTGAACCTTTTAACCTTACACAATTAAACAATCAGCTCTTTTTTAATACGAAAGAGATGACTACAGATCAAAATGGAAATGTAATAGAAGAAAGAATTAAT
>JALWME010000247.1 GCA_027083995.1 Sulfurovum sp. | reverse complement strand
AAGAGTCTCTTCTTTTTCCATAATCTTCGTGGCTTTCTCTATGGCTGCTGACAATACAAAAGAGTTGATGCTAGATATGCCTGTCAATGCCGCTGCTTTAGATAGTAATGCTTGGGTATCTACACTAACCCTTGCCGTAATACGTGGTGATGTTGCTGCCATAGTAAATCCTTCTTTATGTGTCATTTTGGCACATTTTTATATAGTATACCATGATTAATATACATTGTCAAAAAAAACAAGGGTGTTGTGCCCTGCCCGTAGGAAATGTCCTTGGGGTGCACAACACCAACTGCTAGACGTCATAAATATATTAAAACTCCAATATTAAAAGGTGTTGTCAAGGGACAACACCCTACGCAAACCCACTAAAGATACACACCCCAAACCCCATCCAAAGCATTCTGTGCAGACTCCACATCTACCCACTCTTCACCCACATCCACCATAAACTGTAAAAACTTGGCAATGACTTTTCTTTGTGTATCAGTATAGAGGTCTACTTTATCTACACCCAAACCTCCTGCTTCTAGTACGTAAATGGTGCTGTCTATAGAAAATGAACCCTCTTTGTAATACTTTATTATGTAAGTCATATATGCAGGAAGTACCCACTTGAGTCCTGCTGAGTCCATATAGTACATCACATCTGAATAAGAGGCTATATATTTGTCTTGTATATCTGTCCAGTTTGTCCACCACATACGGTCTAGGTTTCTTCCTTTTTGGATAAGTACATCTCTTTGTCTTGTCTCTATGCGGTCTGCTTGGTTGATGCCTATGCCATCTTTAAGAAGCACATCTTTAAAAGCTATTTCTATTTCTTTTATGAGTTGTTCTTTGTTTATCACGTATTTCTCCAAAAGTTACTTTTATTGCACTATAGCATATTTAAAAAGCATCTCCTACACTTTTGCTATAATCCCAAATATGAAAACAAGAAACAAACCCGCCACCTTCTTTGCTATACTGATTATACTGCTCATGGCATTTATACTCTACTGGAGTACGACCAAACCTGTCTCAGTAGTCATACAGGCTGGGCATGAAGGACGTGTTTCGGGCAACACTGGTGCAGAGTCTAGGCTCTACCGTGAAGAAGAGTGGAACATACTTGTAGCTGATGAGGTAGCTAAAAAGTTAAAATCTTGGAACATAGATGTAAAACGTATGCCCGCACGTGTTAAGTTTACCCGTGCGAAGATAGCTGTTTCCATACACTTCGATGGAGCTACTAAACCTTGTGCTTCAGGTGCAAGCATAGGGTATCCTTCTGATGACTCTTATGACTTTGCACAACGATGGAAAAGCCTTTATGCAGACTACTTTCCTTACAGGTGGCACAAAGACAACTTCACACCAAACTTACAAAACTACTACGGCTACCGCTGGATACGCGCAGACAAATTTCTACTGCTTGAACTAGGAGAACTCACTTGTGACAAACAAACCATGTGGCTAAAGCCTCGCCTTAAAAGCATTGCACATCTTGTGGCGTATGCCATAGCCAAAGAGTTAGGAAAAGACGTAAAAAAACCCACTTTATAATACTTTTTTCTATAACACCCTGCACTCTATCTCTGTCAAAAATAGTTAATTTATTTAAATTAATATAATAAATATTGACATTTAATCCTATTTATATTATACTTTGTTAAATATTTAAGGATTTAACATGAAAATATCACAATCTGCCAAAGAGAAAACAAAAATTAAAATACTCCAATCTGCTGTGGACCTCATCATCGAAAAAGGTTTTGAAAATGCTAGTCTAAGAGAGATGGCTAAAAATGCGGGGGTGTCTAACCCCACCATTTATAACTACTTCCCTTCTAAAGAAAAATTACTCTATGCGTATATAGAACAAAAGCACAAAGAGGCCATAGCGTCTTTACAAGAAATAGAAGATTTTCATACCTACACACTTCGTGAACAATTACAATCTCTTGTAGAAACAGAACTTGAACTTTACCTTGAAGACAGAGAGTTCATCATACAGATAGCCGATATGGTCTTTCACTCTTCAGGACTTAAGATGGGCAAGCTCTATGAGACCAATGCACTCTTTGTAGAGACTATAGAAGAGATGCTAAACATCGCCATAGAAGCTGGGGAAATAGAAGAGCCTCCTTTTAAAGACCACTTACCAAAACTCTTTTGGGATTACTATATCATGGTGGTAGCCTACTGGGTGAAAGATGACAG
>JALWME010000246.1 GCA_027083995.1 Sulfurovum sp. | reverse complement strand
TCAAAGATGCAGAGATAAAATACTCCACCATACAAAACTGGTACCCAGGGGATGAGACAGGCAAAGGTGGGATTTATAACTTTGTCACCAAAAGAGCCATCTGTGAGGGTGAAAACGCCAAGGTCTCGTGGACACAGGTAGAGACAGGTTCTGCCATCACATGGAAGTACCCCTCCTGTATACTCAAAGGTGACAACTCAGTAGGAGAGTTCTACTCCGTAGCCGTTACCACCCTAGCCCAACAGGCAGACACAGGTACAAAGATGATACATATAGGAAAAAACACCTCTTCAACTATCATCTCCAAAGGTATCTCTGCGATGAAAGGGCAAAACACCTATAGAGGGCTAGTCAAGATACATACTTCTGCCAAGGGTGCCAGAAACTACTCTGAGTGTGACTCTTTACTGATAGGCTCCCAGTGTGGCGCACATACCTTCCCCTACTTGGAGTCCAAAGACACCAAAGGGCAAGTAGAACATGAAGCAACCACGAGTAAAATTAGTGATGAACAGCTCTTTTACCTCCGTCAAAGAGGTATCAATGAAGAAGATGCCGTAAGCATGATAGTACACGGTTTTTGTAAACAGGTCTTCAGCCAACTCCCTATGGAGTATGCGGTGGAAGCCAAAGCATTATTAGAATTAACATTAGAAGGAAGTGTAGGATGAGTAAAAGTAACGTTGTGATGAAAATAGAGAATGCACAGGCAAAAATAGGTGATAAACAGATACTTAATGGGCTTAACCTAGAATTGGAAGCAGGAAAAGTACATGCCATCATGGGACCAAACGGTGCAGGTAAATCTACACTTTCCAAAACTATCGTAGGTCATTATGATGTTGAGATGACTGGTGGAGATATACTCTATAAAGGTAAAAGTATTAAAGATATGGAAGCAGAAGAGAGAGCATTGGAAGGTATCTTTCTCTCCTTTCAGCATCCTGTAGAGATACCAGGTGTAAACAATGCTTACTTTTTAAGAACTGCACTGAATGCAAAACGTAAACACCAAGGCAAAGAGGAGTTAAATGCTGCGGAGTTTTTACGTGAAATGAAAAGTCACCTAGCTGACCTTGGTATGAAATCAGACATGATAAGCCGTTCACTCAACGAAGGTTTCTCAGGGGGAGAAAAAAAGCGTAATGAGATACTCCAAATGCTCATCTTAGAGCCTGAAGTTATCATACTAGATGAGATAGATTCGGGACTTGACATCGATGCATTGAGACAAGTCTCAGAAGGTATCAATAAGATGAAAGACGGGAAACGTACTTTCTTGGTCATCACGCACTACTCCCGCATACTTGATTACATAGAACCTGACTACATCCATGTACTAAAAGATGGACGCATCATCAAGACAGCAGGTCCTGAACTCGTAGCAGAGCTTGAAGAAGATGGTTACGACTCCATAAAGGAAGACTAATGAAACTTTCTAGTTTACAAGGCATCAGTACGCAAGCACTCCGTACAGTACTTGATGTGAAAGGAAGAGAGGCTTTACTTGAAAAGTTTAGCGTACTGGGACTGCCATCTAAAAAGTCTGAAGAGTATCGTTACTTTGATGTAGAAAAAGTCTTAGATAAAGAATATAAAATACTTCACTATGTACCAAAAAATATAGAAGAAGATAAAAAGATAATCATCATTGATGGTATAGTCACAGCAGCTCCTAAAGGTATGCGTGTGTACTATGGTGCATGTGATGAAATAGACATGAATCATTTTGACCCACTCTACTACTTAGGTCACCTACTCTCTCCTTCTGTCATCAAGATAGAGATAGATGGAGATGTTCATGTAGAGATAGAGCATCATTTTACCCAAAATGATACTCTCATAAACTACCGTGTAGTTCTCTATAACCAAGCCAATCGTCATACAACACTCTATGAAAACTTCGTAGTAGCAGATGAGATTAAAAATACGCTTGTTCTCTATGGTTATGACATGCACATAGCCCAAGACTCTACACTAAGAGTGGTAAAACTACACAGCATGCAACACGAAAGTTATAGCATCATCGCTTCACATAGAATCAATGTAGCCAAACAAGCAAACTCTGTGTACAAAAGCTTTGATTTGGGGGGAGGATCTACACTGCAACTGTTTAAAGTAGAGCTTGATAAGTATGGACATGTCGATGCAGGTCACCTACTCTACCTCAATGAAGATTCCAAACGTGGAACAGTCTCCCAAATAGTCCATAAAGGTGAACACTCCAC
>JALWME010000245.1 GCA_027083995.1 Sulfurovum sp. | reverse complement strand
GAAATAGATGCAGATGCAAATAAAGCACTCATAGAGTTTTTTACTGAGGTTAATGGTGGTAAACAGTTTTTAGCAAAATCGAAAGGATATGCTGTATTTCCCAGTGTCAAAGAGGCAGGATTTATTTTTGGTGGTAAATATGGGGAAGGTGTATTACGCGTAGCTGATGTCTCAAAATCATATCACAGTATCACTGCTGGTTCTTTTGGTTTACAACTGGGTGCACAAGAGTACTCTTTAATTATTGCTTTTACTTCTGATGCTGCACTCAAAAAATTTATGAATGATGATGACTGGAAAACAGATATGGATTTCAATATTGCTATGGCAGAGTGGAATAATGATGAAGAGCTTGACGATATTGATTTTGGTACGGATATGGTCGGATTTGTATTTGACTCTACAGGAATGATGGGAAACATGACCTTTGAGGGTACTAGATTTAAAAGAATATATCCTGATTTAAACTAATTAAATCTCTCTTTATAAGAACATTTTTGGCAAAGCTCTTCATATGCTTTGCCTTTTTTAAATCCTTCCAGTATATTCATTGTTCTTTTACCTTTTAGTATGTCACCTAAACTATTCTTATTTAAATCTCCAAGTTCAATGATGCCGTCACAGTCCAAACAACAAGGCACTACCTTTCCTGAAGCAAGTATGGCAATGTGTGATTGTAATCCTTGACAGGTACCATGTCCATAATTTTTATTTGTAAGGGAAGGCCACTCAAAGTAGTTGTCAAAGTGTATAAGTATCTTCTTTTTCAAACGTATAGACTTTGGTCTTTGTTTATACACATCATCTAAATGCAAATCTATTTCAAAGGCAGAGGAGAGTTTTTTAAAAAGTGTTTCATTGAATGCTCTCTCAGACTTCACCTCATCTAAATTCCAAACACGAAGGTTGATAAAAAGCTCCTCTTCTCGTACCAACTTCTCTTTGCAGAGTGCCAATACAGGTGTAATGTATTGTTCAAAAGTAAGAGATGTATCATTTTTATTAAAACTGTTCAGTGAAATGTTTATCTGTTTGACACAAGGATGAAAAAGTGTATTGTAGCTGTGTTTTTTAAGAAAGTACCCAGATGTTGTGAGCATGGCTTTGAGTCCATATTTGTGTATGATATCTAAGTAGGCATGAAGATTTGACTGCGTGAGTGGATCACCTAACACATGACAGGCTATCTCTTTTGTATAGTGACTTGCTTGTGCTGCAATAGACTCAAAAAAGTCTAAGTTCATCTCGTTATTTGCCAAATCTTTAGTGGGGCAAAAACTACAGCTTAGACCACATACATTTGTAAGTTCAATATAGATACGGTAGAATTTCATTCCAACCTATTTCATACAAGCAGAAAGGTCTGTGATATTTTTTGCTCTTTGTATACATGGTATTTTTGACTGTAAATAGATAAGTTCATCTTCAATTTTTTCTAATAACTCATTTTTTCTTTTATCATCCCAAAGTAAAATAAAATCCTCTTCTTTGCTACCCAATTGCTCTTTCATGTGAGAAAAATGTGCTATACATTGATTTGCCTCAAATGGGCTGTCACCTGTTTGCAAACACTCTCTTGTCTTTTTCAAAGAAAGCAATAATTTGGGTAAAATCTCTTTTTGTTTTTTATAAATGTCTTGAGTTATACTATGGATAAAGTTCTTTCTTTCTTTATTGTTAATACTATGTTTAGATATGGTTTTGTTGGACTCTTTTAGATTATATGTTACATGCTTTAAAATCTTGCAAACATTTTTTGTTTTATTACTATTTTTTGTTTTAATACTGTCATTCAATAGACCAAACTTATGTACAGGATAGTCTGGTACTTCACAATGTTCCTCAGAGAGGTTGATATTAAATGTTGCTTTCCTGGCTATCTTTAAATAGGATACACCCAAGATATTTGCCTCAATTTTAAGTACTATACCTTTATAGATACACTTTTTAAGCCCTTTACCTTCCCAAATATCACACAAGAAACCTGCAACCTTCTCTTGATTGTTTTTAACCAGTCCTTCTGTTTCATCTTTTACACTGCCTGTTTTTTCATATCTTGTACGTTCTAATATTTGTTGATTATTATAATCTACTGTGATTATTTTGTCTTTTGTCTGTTTTTCAAAGTATTTTATTTTTTGTTTATGTTTTATGGATCCTGTGGTCAACACTACACCACTATCTTCCTCAAGTTTGAGATTACCCCACTCTTTAAAAAGTAATTTTGACTTTC
>JALWME010000244.1 GCA_027083995.1 Sulfurovum sp. | reverse complement strand
CTACACATCTACCAACATATTTACAAGCAACGCAACCTCTTCAGTATCCCCAAATTCTGAGCATCCATCCGAGAAAAAGCAAACCATTTCTTGCCCAAGTCTTTCAAACTAGCTCCTACATGATACACCTCTACCTCATCTATAATTAAAAATCTATCGTGTGAAGCATCAAGCTTTTTTATAACTATAGGGTTGTACTGAGTGTTATATTTCTTCACATCTAGTTTGAGCTGTTTAGAGATAGTTTTGGTGTAGAGTGTCACTTGGATATTTTGATTTTTACTAAAGAGTGTGAGTACACTTTCATCGATATAGTTATCTATAAGCTTTATGGATATTTTGGAACTTTTAATAAGCTCGGATATAAACACATAAGCATCAAACACTTGCCCATCGTAGAATATACCTTGTGTTGGATTTAGAGATTTGTCTTGTAGTCTCAAATCAATATGGGTTACTTTATTATGAAGAGAAAGAACCTCTTGCTCTAGTGATACAAAGCGTTCATTGGTAATCTTCTCTGTATTTATGGCATAACCATCTCTAATGTACTGTTTTAGTACAGAAGTAGCCCATTGTCTAAACTTAGTAGCTTTTATAGAATTTACTCTATAGCCTACTGATATAACAACATCGAGATTGTAATGCTCTAAGTTTCGTGTAACTTTTCGTCCACCTTCACTTTGAACTGTTCGGAAATTCCGAACAGTTGCACCTCTATCTAATTCATTACTATCAAAAATAGCTTTAATATGCTCACTTATATTTGCTTTACTTGAACCGAACAATTCAACTATCTGTTTTTGCGTGAGCCAAATAGTTTCTTCTTGTATAGATATATCGAGTTCTATCTCACCACTTTTATACATTGCTATATGATTATTCATATTTTTATCTCCAGTTTACACATCTGGTTAAAATTTCATTAAAACTATTTTGATTATTATCTATATTCGCCATTTTTTCTCTTTTTGTATTATTGTATCATGAATATAAAATAGATATTTAAAATCTGTGCCGTGAGCATAGCGAGGAAATGCCCTTGGGGTACATATTGTCATACTTTTGGATTTAAAGTACATCTTCAATGCTTTTAAATCTCTCTTCCTCCACTTCACACAAAGCCCCAAATTTCTCTTATCAATACTTACAAATACTTAGAGTAGAGTCATTAAATTTCATATATATTATTAGCCTTTATGGCAAAATTATTTTTGGTGAGTGTTTTGCATTGTTAATTGCTAATGTAAGGTTTGTAAAGTAAGTGTGTGTTGTGGTTTTTATGCTACTTAAAACTATTGAAAAAGTAAAAGCAAAAGTTTTAGCTTTTACTTCCTGGCTTAACCGCTTCAGATTTCCCCTCTTTACAAAGGGGACAATCTTGGGGTGCGTACATTTCAAAGGTAAAGTCATCCAGTGCAAAAAGAGGTATTTCTTCTGGTAATGCACATTCTGCTTTGGCTGTGTCATTGCCTCCTACACGTTTACAAAAGCCTCTGTTTGCAAGTGAAGCAAAAGCAACCATTTCTCCCCCAAGTGCCTCTATGGCTTTGGCAGCTTTGAGTGCAGAGCCGCCCGTGGTAATGATGTCTTCACAGATAATTACTTTTTCTCCTTGGGCTATCTCAAACCCACGACGAAGTACCATACCGCCTTCACCATCTTTTTCTACAAAGATGGAACGTACATCTAGCGAACGTGCCAGTTCATATCCTGTGAGTACACCGCCAAGTGCAGGGGCACATACAGTATCTACTTCTATGCCCGCTTCACGTATCATTTTGGCTAAAGCATTTGTGAGTAAAGCAGCCTTTTTAGGGTGCTCCATGACTTTGGCACTCTGTAGATAACGACTAGAGTGATTGCCACTTGCTAAAAGAAAGTGCCCATCAAGCAGGGCATTGGCATCTTTGTAAACCTGTTCAACATTCATGCTTATACCTTGAGAATGTCAGCTTCTTTTGTTTTAAAAGCTTCGTCTACTTTAGAGATATGTTCGTCTGTAATTTTCTGTATTTGGTCTTGACCTTTTTTAGACTCATCTTCACTTATCTCTTTATCTTTTTCAAGCTTTTTAATTTTGTCATTTCCATCTTTTCTTACATTTCTAATGGCAACTTTGGCATTTTCTACCATGGCTTTTGCCTGCTTGACTATCTCTTGTCTTTGTTCTGAAGTCATGGGAGGGAAAAAGAGCTTAATGAAATCTCCATCATTGTTGGGGTTCACCCCAATGTTGGCTTCT
>JALWME010000243.1 GCA_027083995.1 Sulfurovum sp. | reverse complement strand
ATTGGTCTTATGGCTCAAAAAGCAGAAGAGTATGGTTCTCACCCAACTACATTTGAACTTGCTGAAGCTGGTACAGTCACTGTAACTGCAGAAGATGGTACAGTGCTAATGTCATTTGAGTGTGAAGCTGGTGATATCTGGAGAATGAGTAGAACAAAAGATATCCCTATTAAAGACTGGGTAAGATTGACAGTTGAGAGAACAAGAATTGAAGGTATTCCTGCAGTATTCTGGTTAGATGAAAACAGAGCACATGATGCCCAAGTGAAGAAAAAAGTAGATGTATACCTTAAAGATCATGATACATCAGGGCTTGATATCCAATTTATGAAAGTAACAGATGCTACCAGATTTACTAATGAGAGAATCAGAAGAGGTGAAAATACCATCGCTGTAACAGGTAATGTTCTAAGAGACCACTTGACAGATATGTACCCTATTTTAGAGCTTGGTACATCTGCAAAGATGCTTTCTATTGTACCTCTATTGGCTGGTGGTGGTCTGTATGAAACTGGTGCTGGCGGATCTGCTCCTAAGCACGTTGACCAATTTTTGGCTGAAGGTCACTTAAGATGGGATTCACTGGGTGAGATTTTGGCACTTGCTGAGTCATTAAGGTTTATCGGCAACAAACATGACGATGCTGATCTTAAAGCACTTACAGATGCTCTTGATGCAGCTAACAACGCTTATCTTGATAATTCCAAAGAGCCAGGAAGAAAAGTAGGTCAACCAGACAATAAAGCCTCTCACTTTTTTGTAGCTCAGTACTGGGCAGATGCATTGGCAAATGGTTCAAACGCTAAACTTTCTGAGAAGTTTACACCAGTGGCTAAAGCACTTAAAGAGAATGAAGACAAAATCATTGAAGAGCTTTTAGCTGTTGAAGGAAAAGCTCAAGATGTAGGTGGATACTTCCACCCAAATGATGAGTTAGCATCTAAGGCAATGAGACCTTCTGCTACACTTAATGCAATTATCGACGCTATATAAAATAGTTAAGATAGTTTACACAGAACATGAGGTTCTGTGTAAAATACATAGACTGGTTGAGACCTCTGTTGTCGCAAGGCATAATCGATAATTTTTGTTAATTATGTGTTATGTTTTGCTTTTGAGGTAGTTTATGATTCATAAGATAAGGATTTTGAATGGGAAAAGGTAAAAAAGTCACTATTATAGGTGCAGGAAATGTAGGTGCTACAGTGGCATATTCATTAGCAATGAAAGGTGTATGTCATGAAGTAGTTCTCCGTGACAGAAATGTAGAGATTGCCAAAGGTAAAGCACTGGATATGTCTCAAGCGGCAAATGCTGCACGTATGCATACATTGGTCTCGGTAGCAGAAGATGCTTCTGGTATCGCAGGTTCTGACGTAGTAGTTATTACAGCAGGATCTCCTCGTCTTCCAGGTATGAGTAGAGATGATTTACTCATGATTAATGCAGAAATTACCAAAGAAGTGGTGGCAGATGTTAAAGAGTATGCACCTGATGCTGTTATTATTATGGTTTCTAATCCTCTTGATGTAATGACCTATGTAGCACTTAAAGAGTCAGGATTTCCCAAAGAACGGGTTATTGGGATGGCAGGGATATTGGATTCAGCTAGAATGGCACACTTTATCCATGAGAAGATAGGTTATGGAGCAGGACAGATACGTGCTTCAGTAATGGGAGGACACGGTGATGATATGGTACCACTTCCCAAGTTTTCTACAGTTGCAGGTGTGCCACTTACAGATGTACTTGATGAAGAAGAGATACTTGAAATCGTAGAAAGAACCAAAGGTGGAGGTGCAGAAATCGTTGGATATTTAAAGACAGGATCAGCATATTACGCACCTGCAAAATCTACGACTATTATGGTTGAAGCGGTTTTAAATGATACAAAACAGATACACCCGTGTGCGGTGCTTCTTGATGGTCATTATGGGCATTCAGATGTGGTATCGGGTGTACCTGTTGCTCTAGGAGCAAATGGAGTGGAAAAACTTTTTGAAATGACATTAAGTGATAATCAAAAAAGAAAATTTGCAAAAAGTGTCGAATCAGTTAAAGGTATGATTGACGTACTTAGAGAAAAAAACTTTTTTGATTAAGGATAAAAAGATGGAATACAGAATAGAAAAAGATACAATGGGAGAGATGAAAGTCCCTGCGAATAAATATTGGGCTGCTCAAACTCAGAGATCTGTTCATAACTTTGAAATAGGTAATGAAAAAATGCCTTTAGAAGTTGTTTATGGTTTCGCTAACTT
>JALWME010000242.1 GCA_027083995.1 Sulfurovum sp. | reverse complement strand
CCGTAGTCCATCGCACGTATCTTACCAAATGGCTCGTAACTTCGTCTTTCTACTACATTTCCTGCATCGTTAGTGATGGCAGTGATGCTTCCTAGGGCATCGGTATGGAAGTAGCGGTTTTAGGTGGTTTTGTGCTTGGCGTTACTGCTATAATTAAGAATAAATTAAGTTTTATTCTCTATCTGGGGTCATACCCTATTTTTTTTGTATTTTTTTGAAGTTACATGCCTTATTTAAAATAGATTGTACTTAATTTATCTTCTCCCGTACTAAAAAACATTTCGTATTTTCCATCTTTATTTATATCACCAAAAGTATATGTTGGATTAAATAAATCCGTTGCATGCCCATACTCGTCATAGAAAAAATAATTTTGCTCACCAAAAAAGTTATTATCTTCTTTTTGAATAAAGATACTAAGTAGATTAATACTGTTTGGTTCTACAACAATTAAATCTTTCTTTCCATCATGGTTAATATCAATAGGTTCTAGAAGTTTAGTTGAAAGTTTATTTTTCTTACTAAGATAATCTAATGTCTTTATTATCACTAATTCGTCATTCTGTATTTCTAAAATATAAATATGGTCTGTGGAAGAGACTATCAACATATTCTTTTCTCCATTTAAATCAGAGATTACTATATCAGTTACTTGTTCATACTCTTTAACTTTATTATTTAAAGTAGTTTTATACACTTTTCTCGTATAGTTTCCATCGTTATCTTGTGAAAATATATTTAACTCAATCTCAACTTTAGTATAACTAAATAGCTTATTTGCAACTAGAATATCTTTTTTTCCATTGCTATCTAAATCTACAGCAATTATTTTTTCACCTTGCCCATTTGATAGAGATGTCTCTAGAGTGATATTTCCATCTTCATTAAATATCTGTATCCCTAAACTATTGAACCCATCTGTAGCATTCATAATAACGTCTTCACTCCCATTACCTGTCATGTCAGATATGAGCAAGGCACTATATTTAGATAAGTTAGCTTCTACTTCTACGTCTAAACTACCTTGTTCATTTTGCAACATAATACTAAATTTACTATTGGTAGGAGGGCTATACCCATTTGTATGTGTTATGAGAATATCAAGTTTTCCATCCCCATCTAAATCATTAACATAAAAATTCTTTAATTCTAAATTATTAATTTCATATTGTTCTTTTTTTAATACTGTATCTCCATTTCTATATTCTATAACCAAAACAGGCACTTGATAGTCATAAGGGTCTATTGTTATAACTTCTCCACTTGGTTCAGTAAAAGAACTTCCCTCATCGTGTTTCGTTATTGATCCCATATAGATTAAATCTTTATTTCCATCATTGTCAAAATCTTTCATATAAATGCTATATGCTCTATTTATCGAATATTGATTATGATTGTTAACTGTTCTTTCAATAATATCTGTTTTTGAAACATTTGAATCAAAGACTCTTGTTCTATTATAGTCACCATCACTCGCTATCATTTCATGAAAATACAGCCCTGGTGCTACTGCATCAAAAACTTTTCCTTGGATAAAAGCATATTGTACTATTTGTCCAGGGATATCTTCTAGACAATATGTACGATTAAAGTCTTCTTGTTCTTCTCGACTTAATGTTATATAGCCTGCATTTGGATTGTTCATATCATAGTCCTGTATAGCTAGTTCACACTCCCCACTAAACGGTGGGTTATAATACTCATTAATTGTCTCTTCCCCATAAAAAGAATGTACAAAATAATGTTTCCAACTAATCATTATTTCATCATTATCTGCATCTGATATAGAGTATATAAGATTTTCTGTTTTTCCTAAATCAAGAGTCAGCCTTCCAAAAGACTCTGTTATAATTGGTCTACTATTCAAGACCTCTTGCTCTTTACTCTGAGTGCTTGATTTCACATTTCCAACTCTATCATCTGTAGCAACAACAGTCAACTTCAATATATCATGCTTTTTAAATAGCGTGCTATCAAGTACAATTTCACTACCTTTAACTTCACCATTCACAGTCCACTCATAACTTGTACTAAACCCATCTAAATCTGGGTCATAAACATTGACAGCTACTTCTGACATATTTGTATCTGTATAGACACTCTGAGGGAAAGACATTGCAATTACAGGTGCTGTATTTGGTACGACCTCTAAAGTATCAGCATCATATACCTCGACTTCATCAACACTTCCATCTTTTCCTTCGTCTAACTCAACACGTATTCTATTATCATATGCTATACGCTCTCTGATGCTTGCATTCTCACTCTCATAAAGTATCTCTCCTCCTACCATAGGAGAACCAGTCTCGTCATATCTCAATTCTACAGGAGTGCTAACTTCAATGTACCCTTTCTCGGAATGGTATATTTTACCGTTATATGAAAGTTCTTGGTCATAATCATTAAGTACTATTTTTAAGTCTTCAAACTTTACCATCGTATTATCTGTATTGTTTTTAATAATGATATTTTGTGTGAAAGTTTTTCTTTTCCCATCATCACTGGCAATCATAGTAAGTATTCCACCCATTACTATATCTATCTCACTATCTTTTATATTTAGCAGTTCAAGCTTTATATCCATCTTTTTAATAAAAAAACTCTCTTGTTCATCTACAGTAATAAGATATGTTACTTTTCCATCTATAGTTTCAGCATCTCCATCATTAAAGTTTTTAAAGATAGCTATCGTTTCTTTAGTTATATTATCAATTTCTTTTTCAGTAACTTCAACTGTACCGCTCTTGCTACCATTTGTTTTTTTATCAAATCGTTGAATCAATGAAAAAGTCTTCTTAACTATTTTACCTTGACTACCATCTGGGATATCTATCATGTCCGCATAAGAAACATTCAATGTCTCAATAAAGTCTTGTGCTGTTTCTTTATTGAGTTCAGCTGGAGTATTTTTTCCAGTGTATACCAATCCTTCTCCTACAGTTTCCTGTTCATCTACTTGTGCTCCAGTAGGAGATTTTTCACCTCCCCCACCACAACCAACAAGTACCAATCCACTCACAACCAACAGTATCTTCAAAAGTATTTTCATGATTTATTTCCCTAAATATGTTATTTTATACAAGATGATAGCATAATTTTGTCAAAGCACAAACACCTTTTGTGTTGCTTTTATTCACAAATGTGCTACAATGCCAAAAATTCCTAACCATAAAGTAAGTAATATATGAAAAATTTAATCATAGTCGAATCACCAGCAAAAGCACGTACCATCACTAACTTCTTGAGTAAAGATTATAAAGTCATAGCTTCTAAAGGGCATATACGTGACCTTCCTAAAAGTACCTTTGGCATCACACTTGATGATGAAACAGGTGACTTAGTGCCTAAGTACTCCATACCCAGAGATGTGAACGCTACAGTCAAAGAACTAAAAAAACTTGCCAAACAAGCCCAGACTGTCTTTATAGCGACCGATGAGGATCGTGAAGGTGAGGCTATAGGATATCATATTGCCATGGCTATAGGTAAAGAACCAACTGAACTTCCACGTATCGTATTTCATGAGATTACCAAGTCTGCCATCTTGCATGCAGTAGAAAACCCTCGTAAGCTAGATATGGACTCTGTAGATGCACAGCAGACTAGACGTATGCTAGACCGTATCGTGGGGTACAAACTCTCTCCACTTTTGGCTTCTAAGATACAAAAGGGCTTGAGTGCAGGTAGAGTACAAAGCTCTACGCTCAAACTCGTTGTAGACAAAGAGAGGGAAATCAAGGCCTTTAAGCCTGAAGAGTACTGGACGATAGATGCACTGTTTGAAAAGAACATTGATGCAAGCATCTATGATTATAATGGACTCAAAATAGACAAACTCACCATCAAAACTGAAGCAGATGCCACAGAGATAGTCACTTCTGCGAAGTCTGAATCTTTTGTGGTAAGTAAGTTAGAAAAAACCAAAAGAAAGACAAAAACGCCTCCACCATTTATGACTTCATCCCTACAACAAGCAGCATCGACACAGCTAGGGTTCTCTCCTAAAAAGACTATGATGGTTGCCCAAAAGCTCTATGAAGGTGTGAAGACTGACCAAGGAACGATGGGAGTCATCACCTATATGAGAACAGACTCTATGAACCTTGCCAAAGAAGCAGTGGAAAGTGCAAGAGAATACATCAAGAAGAACTTTGGAGAGAAGTATCTCCCTACTAAAGCTAAGAGCTATGTCACCAAGTCCAAGGGTGCACAAGAGGCTCATGAAGCTATACGTCCTACCATGGTAGCCTTTGATTCCAAAATAGCAGCTGATTACCTAAATACCGATGAGCTCAAACTCTATAGGCTCATCTATAACCGTTTTTTAGCCTGTCAGATGACAGAAGCACAGATGGAATCTCAAAGCATCTTGTTTAAAGGCGATAAATGTACCTTTAAAGCAAGTGGCAGAAAACTTCTCTTTGATGGTTTTTACAAAGTCACGGGACACGGAGACAAAGACAAGCTTTTGCCAGACCTCAAAAAAGGACAGTCTGTCAGCCTAGATGATATCAAACAGGAACAACACTTCACGGAGCCTCCTGCACGCTACAACGAAGCCAGTCTCATTAAAAAGCTAGAGTCCCTGGGTATCGGTCGTCCAAGTACCTATGCACCCACAGTCACTACCCTACAGACACGTAAATACATAGAACTGGAGAAAAAACGTATACACCCTACAGAAGTAGCCTTTACAGTCATAGAGATATTAGAGAAACACTTCCCTGAGATAGTAGACTCAGGATTTACTGCCAACATGGAAGAGACGCTAGATGAAATAGCAGAGGGCAAAACGTCTTGGCAGACCATACTCAAAGAGTTCTACACTCCTTTTATGCATAAAGTAGAAGAGGGAAAGAAAAATATCAAAAGTCTCAAAGTCGCTATACCCACAGGAGAGAACTGCCCCAAGTGTGACTCTGAACTGTTACTTCGTAAAGGGCGTTATGGTGAGTTCATCGCATGTTCCAACTTCCCTAAATGTAAATACACCAAAAATACAGACGGTACAGAAGTAGAAGGTCCGGAAGAGACAGATGAGAAGTGTGAAAAATGTGGCTCTATGATGGTCATCAAAAACTCTAAACGTGGCAAGTTCCTGGCTTGTTCTGCCTACCCAAAATGTAAAAATGCAAAATCACTTGAACCTGCAAAAGAACTCACAGTTCCCTGTCCTGAATGTGGAGGAAAACTCCAAGAGAGAGAAGGTAGACGCGGTAAGTTCTTTGGCTGCATGAACTACCCTAAATGTAAGTTCATCGCAAACCATGAACCTATAGATGCGAAATGTCCAAAATGTGACTATACCATGGGCATCAAAAAACTAAAATCTGGAACAGTTCATGAATGTTTCAAGTGTAAACATAAAATTGAGGTTACCGCTTAAGGTACTCTTTTATCTCACTCTCTAGGCTTAGCCACTCTTCTTTATAAAGCAATATAAACTTACTCATATACGCTTCTTCTTTGCTTACTTCTAAAAGCATTTCATTGAGTAGATTCGCAAAACGTATAGCTCCGATAGTACCGCTAAGTCCGAAAGTGTCTATACAAAAAACCCTTAATGCTTCTAATTGATCTTTTTGTATCATCTGTGCCACCAGTGATTCTGAATTTTTTAAAGCAAAAGACACCTGCAATATAATCTCTTTGTAAAATGATTCACTACGCGTATAGGCTATACCCTTTTGTGCATCCAAGACTACATCTTCCTGGAGTATAGGATATTTTTTTTCTTCAAATATAACTTGACCTTTTTCTTGTTTTAAAAATCGTTGCAAGGCGATATAAAGTTGCCCTACCTTAAAAGGCTTGGTAATACATGCATCTACACCCGCCAAAATCATTTGCTCCATTTCGTAGTTAAATCCCAAACCTGTGATAGCAACAATAGGGATTTTTGTCTTTGGATACAACTTACGTATCTCTCTTGTAGTTTGAAATCCATTCATGACAGGCATATCCATATCCATAAAAATCAAATCTATATCGGCATTGGTCTCAAGATAATTCAATGCCTCAAGACCATTTTCTACTTTTGTCACATTCAATCTAGATGCATTTAAAACAGTGCTTAAAACTTGTTGACTTACCAAGTTGTCTTCTACAATAAGTATGTTTTGTTTTGTAAATTTCTGGAAATCAGTCCTTGTCACATTGGCGATGTCAATAATCCTAAAATAACGTAACTCTTTTTTAAGTTCATCTTTTGTCTTGCTGGCTTTTTTTATACACAGCTGCTTTAATACTTCCTCTACATCTCCGATAATCAAAGGAGAAAAAAGTTCTGCATCTGCAATACGTGCAACCATATCTGCGGAATTGTCGCCATTATAAATATTGTTAATTACAATCATATCCAAGTCATCATCCTGTGTAATATCTTGGAAAAAGTGAAATACCTTTTTTGTAACATCTTCTGATTTGAGAACAACAAAATCAAAGCCTTCCATATTTGGTTTATGTTTGGCAAGATTTTCTGAAGAGAGAAATGTCGTCTCTATATTAAATGATGCCAATATCTTTGTTAGGATTTCTGCTTTTTTGGTGTTGGTATCGACCACGAGTGCTTTTTTATGCATGAGAAGTTTTGAGAGTTCCTCTTTGTTACTTTTGTTGTCCATATCTTTGGTATAGGGTAAAGAGATTTCATAAAGTGTACCTGTTTTCTTATGGCTTTGTATTAAAAAGTTTCCATTCATATTGGAGACAAGTTCTCTGATAACGAAAAAACCAAAATCTTTTTTGCTTTGTTGTATTTCTTCCCATGTGTTGGGAATGAAAAGTCTCTCTATCTCTTCATCTGTCAAAAATTTATTTTTATTGATGATACTAAAAACAATATTTTCTTCACTCCTAATCTCTATACTCAGAACCACCTCGCTACTCTCCTCAGATTCAAAAGCATCCAAGAGCAGATTATGTAAAACTTGATATACTCTAACACTGTCTCCTACAAGATATCTTGTCACATCACTTTGGATATCATAAACAAGTGTATGTTCTTTCATTTCCAAAGAAGATGCTACCGCATTGGTAAGTTTGTGTAACATATTGCTAAGCTGGAAAGCTTCTTGCCTAATGACGATGTTTCCTGATTTTATTTTTAAAAAATCTATTAGTTCATAGGTCGTACGAAGCAACTCCTCATCATACTTTTTTAAATCACCTATACGATCTTTTATCTCATCTTCATCGATATTTTTTAAAGGGGTTTCCAATAATTCCTTCTCATCACTTACACTTTTTAATGCAACTGTTTGAATCTTTTCTCCCATTTTTTCAAGCAGCAGACTTTGCTTTTCTTCTATTTCTTCTTGTCTCTCCTGTATGCGTTTGTGTTTTAGCCTAAGGTTTTTTAACTGGTCTGAAGATAAATACAATGACAATATCCCGATAATTGCCAAACCAAATAACGCTGTCCACAATGTTTGGTCATCTCTTTCCACATATACTTTTTTTTCAATATATTGGGTTTTGGGTATAATGGCTTTTTCCTGTGCTGTATCTTCTTCTATAAAAGCTTTGGGGAAGGACTCTCGCATCTTTAGGTAGGTCAAGACCAATCCGTCACCGCTTTTAAATGGTCCCACTTTTAAGATAAACTGATCATAAAACGGAATAAGATGAATGTCAAACTTCTCTTTGTTACTCATGTTTTCTAAAAAAGGGTTTTCTTCTAGTATTTGTTGGTATTGTAAACGTTTCATATCCAAACTGTTTTTAGATGTATCTGCATCCAAAACAATATAGTTTCCTAACCTCTGTGCCGATACACTCAACGTCAACACTATCACTGTTGCCATATAAAACCATACTTTATTCACGGCTATCTCCCATATCCAACATCTCTTTTTCTACTTTGCTTTGATATTTTTCTACTTCTTTTTGCAATACTTTAATCTTTTGTATTTGACTTGCACTTCTAAAGACAAGCATAAACCCTGCCAATGCCAAAAACAATAACCCTATCCACTCACTATCCAACTTTTTCCAAAACAACTTTAGCGATGCATAGGTAGAAACTTTGCCATTTATATTTTCTTTATGTATAGGTTTTGGTTTTTCTGGTATCTGCTCCTGTTTTGTTACTTCTTTTTCCAATTTCAAATCTCTTATAGGGCTATCATCTACACTAAAATATTGAGGAAATCTTGCTTGAAACAGATGCTTCAATTCGTTTTTAACAGAGACTTGTTTAATAGGCTTAATCGTTACCAATACATAAGATTCTAACAGTTCGAGTTGAAGGGTAAGATTGTATTTTGTCTTCAGTTGTTTTGCTTGTGTATTTTCCTGAAAAAACTTTTCTGCATCATATAAATCTCTTGTTGCATTTTCCGTTGCTAAATGTGCAGAGAGTACCATCTTTTGGTTCGCAGCTTGCACAAAAACAGATAGTACAAAAATCAGCACAACAATAAGTTTATTCATACGCCACATAGCAAATCATCCCTGTAAATATTAGTATCTATTATAACATAAATTGATTTTTTATCCTTGTGCTATAATCTACATAATAGTAGCTTTTGCTATAATCTCAAACATAGCTAGAATTGTGAGTATTATTATACTGTAGTAATCAACTACTCAATATTTATGTAAAATTAAAAAGGGTAAGGGATCCGATGACCCATCGTAAACAAATATTTTTATGTGCTATCAATAACATCCTCTCAGGCACTTGTGCAGAAGACTGTAAATTCTGTACGCAGAGCGTACGATACCACGCGAACATAGAACGCTACAACTATAAAAATATTAGACAGATTGTCTCTGAAGCAAAAGTAGCTAAAAATAATGGAGCATTGGGCTATTGTTTAGTCACTGCAGGCAAAGGTCTTGATGATAAAAAGGTAGACTTTGTGGCGCGTACAGCACGTGCCATCAAAAAAGAAGTAGAGGGCTTAAATCTCATAGCCTGCAATGGTACGGCAAACAAAGAGCATCTCATCTATCTAAAACAGCATGGTATAGATAGCTACAACCATAACCTAGAGACATCTCAACGTTATTATGCAGATATCTGTACTACGCATGCTTGGAGTGAGCGTTATGAGACATGCGAAAAGGTAAAGTCTGTTGGTTTGGCTTTATGTTCTGGTGGCATCTTTGGTATGGGTGAAACAAAGCAGGACAGAGACTCACTTTTAGATGCTATCGCTTCACTTTCACCAGAGTCTACCCCGCTAAACTTCTATCACCCCAACCCTGCACTTCCTATCAAAACAAGAAATATAGACCTAGATGATGCTGTGTCCATCATAAAAAAAGCACGTCAACTTTTGGGTAAAGAGAAACTTCTTATGGTAGCAGGAGGACGTGAACTTTTGTTTCAAGACAAAGAAAATCTAATGTTTGATGCAGGGGCAAATGCCATGGTCATAGGAAACTACTTGACCACCAAAGGCATAGATACACATAGTGATAAATCTATGTTGGCAAATCTGGGCTATGAGGTAGCCACCAGTTGTGATACATTCTAATATCACGCTTATCCTTACACTCTCTTTGCTTATATGGAGTAGCCCTTTTGTTGCCAAATTTTTACGCATGCCCATCCCTCCTGTTGAAATCATGCTTGGGTCACTATTTGCCTATTTGGGATTCATAGGAATCAATGAACATTTTAATCTCATCGCACAAGTAGGTTTTTTATATCTTTTATTTTTAGCAGGCATGGAGGTAAACCTAAAAGAAATTGCCAATAGCCCAAAAGAGGTCATCCAAAAATCCATACTGTTTCTGATGCTTATGATTTTATTTTCTGTCATAAGTGGACTACTCTTTGGCTTACATATCATTGTCATTATTGCTATGCCCCTTATTTCC
>JALWME010000241.1 GCA_027083995.1 Sulfurovum sp. | reverse complement strand
TAGAGCGTGCATGGAAGCAAAAAGAGACAAGTGGTAGCAACATCGTACACCAAATGCGTAAACTGGGTGTCACACCTGCATGGAAACGTGAACGTTTTACTATGGATGAGGGGCTTAAAGAGGCAGTAAAAGAGGCATTTGTCTCTCTTTATAATGAGGGACATATTACCCAAAACACCTACATGGTCAACTGGTGTACACACGATGGAGCACTCTCTGATATAGAAGTAGAACACGAAGAGGTTAATGGTAAATTCTACACGATGATTTATAAATTTACTGACGGTTCAGGTGAACTTGAAGTGGCTACAACCAGACCAGAGACCTACTTTGGAGATACAGCTATCATGGTGCACCCTGATGATGCACGCTACAAAGACATCGTAGGTAAAGAAGTTTTACTTCCACTTACAAACAGAAAAATAAAAATAATTACTGATGAACATGTAGATATGGATTTTGGTACAGGTGTGGTAAAAGTAACCCCTGCACACGACCAAAATGACTACGCAGTAGGACAAAGACATAACCTAGAGTTCATTAAAGTATTTGATGAAAAAGGAATACTCAACGACTACTGTGGAGAGTTTGCAGGACTGGAGCGTTTGGAAGCCCGTCCACGTATCGTTAAAAAGCTTGAAGAAGAAGGCTACATCGTCAAGATAGAAGAGCATACGCATCAGGTGGGTCACTGTTATCGTTGTAAAAACATTGTAGAGCCTTTCATCTCTACGCAGTGGTTTTTGAGTGCAGATATGGCACAAAACTCCATACAAAAAGCAAAAGACACAACCAAACAAAGAGAAGCTGAAGGTTCTAGTCTCTTCCACCCTCCTCACTGGATAAACTCATACACCGCATGGATGGATGAGCTTAGACCTTGGTGTATAAGCCGACAACTATGGTGGGGACATCGCATTCCTGTCTTTACCTGTGATGAGTGTGCTCACACATGGGCAGACAAAGCAGATGAGCCAGAGGCTTGTCCTAAATGTAGCTCCAAAAAGCTAACACAAGACCCTGACGTACTGGATACCTGGTTCTCCTCTGCCTTGTGGGCTATGAGTCCGCTAGGCTGGGGAAACAACGGTAAAATGGCTGAGACATACAACAAAACAGACATGGCAGACTTCTACCCCAACTCTCTACTCATTACTGGGTTTGACATTATGTTCTTCTGGGTAGCACGTATGATGATGATGGGTGAACACTTTCAAGGTGAACTTCCATTTAAAGACATCTACATGCACGCACTCGTACGTGATGAGCATGGAGCAAAAATGTCCAAATCAAAAGGCAATGTGATAGACCCACTGGATATGGTAGAAGAGCACTCTGCAGATATCATCAGATTTACACTTGCCTACCTTGCTGTTCAAGGGCGTGACATCAAGCTAGGGGCTAAGAACCTGGAGCAGTTTAGAAACTTTACCAATAAACTCTATAATGCAAGTAACTACCTGCAGCTTAACCATGCAACGTTTAAAGACCTTGCAGACATCGAAGTAGTCACACCTCTTGGACGCTACATGCAAAGTCGTTTGGCAGTAGCTGTTGAAAAAGTAAGAACTAGTCTGGATACCTACAACTTCTCTGATGCTGCCAAGGCTCTGTACAACTTCGTATGGAATGAGTTTTGTGACTGGGGTATAGAGTATTCTAAAACTGACCGTGATAGCATCGTAGAACTTGGAGCTATCTTTAAAGAGACACTAAAAATGGTCTCTCCGTTTATGCCGTTTATCTCTGACCACCTTTATCATAAACTCTCAGGTACTACACTTGAAGAAGCAGAGTCACTTATGATTATGCACTTTCCTAAAGATATCACTAAAGATGAAAAAGCAGAAAAGATGTTTACCATCATCGAAGAGTCAATCACTGCCCTACGTCGTGCCAAAGTCGTCATAGATATGGGGAACTCCAAAATAGACAAAGCCTACATCAAACTAGACAACGCTTCAGCCATAGATACAGAAATGGCAAAGCCATTTATAGAAAAGCTTGCAAAAGTACTCCAGATAGAGTTTGTAGATGCCAAAGTAGTTGACAGTATTACTGATGTCTCTGACAACTTGGAAGTTTATCTGCCAACAGGCGAAATAGACATGAGCCCTATCATCACCAAACTCACACGTCAAAAAGAGAAGCTTGAAAAAGAGATAGCAAAGCTCAATGGTATGCTAAATAATGAACGTTTTGTTGCCAATGCCCCTGAAGCAGTGATAGCGGAGAATAAACAGGCACTTGTTGATGCAAACAATAAAATG
>JALWME010000240.1 GCA_027083995.1 Sulfurovum sp. | reverse complement strand
ATACTGGTGATGCACAAAGCTATGTAGAAAAAATGATTGATACACTAAAAATTGAAGATATAGAAAACTACTTTTTAACACATATACTCAAACTACACGGATGGGCTGGATACATCAAATACCGTTCTGAGGACGAAGATTATTACCCGCAGCAAATACACCCATCTACACTGATGGATTTTATGGCTATTAGACTGCATTTTGAGCATAAATATATCAATAAAGAGTATGTAAATAACTTTGAGATTCTTCATGCATACATCCGAACAAATATAGACTACACCATACTCAAACTACTTCAATCCAAAGGTAAACTCACAGGTAAATATGTTGATGCCATGGAAGATAAAGAGCCATACGATAAAATCCTAGATGCCTATACCAAAGAGGAGATTAGCCTTAATACACTTCAAATAGAAGAAGCAAAAAATATGCTCCCAGAGCTTAATCTTTCATATATAGAATTTGCACAGTTTTCTAAACTCCTTAAGGAGAAAGAAGGTTTTATTTGGCTTAAATCTTTAGAAGATAGCTATATACATGATTATATTGAAGGGTTTACCCTCCCTCAAACCAAGGAGAATCAATCTCTATGTACATCTATTTTTTGTCTTGACGTAAGATCAGAAACAATACGAAGGAACATAGAATCTATCGGGAATTACTCAACCTATGGTGTAGGTGGTTTCTTGGGGATTCCTATCAAATTTATAGAGTTTGATACCTCTCATGAACTCTCACTCTCTCCTGCTATTATCAAACCAAAAAATATTGTTTTTGAGATACCTGTAGTAGAACATGATGCGTATAATGGTAAAAAAAATATACAAAAAACCACTAAAAAAGTACTTAATGACCTCAAAAACAACCCTTATACACCTTTTATATTGGTAGAAGCTATTGGGTGGATATTTGGCGTAAAGCTTTTTGGTAAGACCTTTTTCCCAAAAAAGACCAACAAGCTCTTTAAAAACCTAAAACCTAAAAAACCTAAGACTACATTTACGCTTGATAAACTTACACCTGAAGCTATAGAGGCCTATGTAAAAACCCTGCATGTACATATCATTGAGGAGGTACTTGTAACACAATATGACATTACACTCAAAGAGAGTGAAATAGACAATTTGTGGGAGCACTTGGTTTTTGAAAAACCCCTAGCAGTCAATATACCTATAGAGGTTATAGAAAAATTACATTTTGCCTACGATATTAATCCTAAAGATTTTCAAGAGCAAAGCAAAAAACTATCCTATGTAGGGTTTACACTTGAAGAACAGGCAAACTACGCAGAAAACTTTCTTAAAATGATTGGACTTGTAGATAATTTTCCAAAGTTTGTTACTATCTTGGGACATGGTAGTATATCGGACAACAACCCTTTTGAATCTGCACTTGATTGTGGTGCATGTGGAGGAAGTATCTCCTTGCCAAATGCACGGGCTCTAAGCCAGATTATCAATAAAAGTGAAGTAAGAAAGATACTAAAACAAAAAGGTATTGACATACCAAAAGAGACCATCTTTATACCTGGGTTGCATATCACAACAACAGATGAAATCACTTTTTATGATACAGATATTCTTAAGGAAGAAGAGTTTGAACTTTTTAAAAAAATAAAAGATGACTTTAAAGAAGCATCAACACTTTCTAGAACAGAGAGAGTCAAAGCTCTACCTCATACCCAGGAAGAGAGTGATGCATTCTTGCAAACGATGGATTGGTCAGAACCTAGACCAGAATGGGGATTAGCGGGGAATATCGGTGTATTCGCAGGACCTCGAGGAAGTATTAAGCATCTCTCTTTTAAAAATAGACTTTTCATGCACTCATATGACTACAAAATAGATAATGACAATGCAGATATACTAACAAAAATTTTTGATGGACCTCTAGTTGTAGGTGAATGGATAAACCTAGAACACTACTTCTCAACCACAGACAACAAAGCATTTGGAGCAGGGTCTAAAGTCTATCACAATATCGTATCAAAAGTTGGTGTATATAATGGAAACTACTCTGACCTTAAGATTGGTCTACCTACCCAATCTGTTTTACTTGAAGGTGAAGCCTATCATGAACCTGTGCGACTGCTTACCTTTATGGAAGCTCCTTTGGAAAAAGTAGCTAAAGCAGTTGAAAACTCATTGGCACAACCCTTTATATTAAATGAGTGGATAAGACCCGTAGTCATAGACAAAGAAGCAAAAAAGGTATACTCTTATGAAAACGGTGATTTTATAGTTATCAAAGAACTTAACTGACATATAGAACA
>JALWME010000239.1 GCA_027083995.1 Sulfurovum sp. | reverse complement strand
TTATAGTAACGCACAAAACCTTCTTTTGTTGCGACCACAGAACGCTCTTCTTTACCGGCAGTTGCAGTCCCCCCTGTGTGGAAAGTACGAAGGGTAAGTTGTGTTCCTGGCTCACCAATAGACTGTGCTGCAATAACACCAACAGCTTCACCACGTTTTACAATCTTGTTATCTGCCATATTAAGACCATAACATTTAGCACAGATACCTTTAGGTGCTTTACATGTAGATGGTGCTCTCATAACTACAGATCGTACACCTGCTTCTTGTACACGTGTTGCTGTCTCTTCATCTATCATGGTACCTTCTGAGACAAGTACTTCTGAAGTAATAGGGTCAATAATCGCTTCAGCCAAAACTCTACCATAGATTCTGTCTGCAAGTGGCTCAATCATTTCATTACCTACAACAATATCAGACACTTCAACACCTTCGTGTGTACCACAATCTGTCATAGAAATTTTTACATTTTGTGCAACGTCGATAAGCTTTCTTGTCAAGTATCCTGCATTGGCTGTTTTAAGTGCTGTATCGGCAAGACCTTTTCTTGCTCCGTGTGTTGAGATAAAGTACTCTAGGACATTTAGACCTTCACGGAAGTTAGAGGTAATTGGTGTTTCAATAATAGACCCATCCGATTTTGCCATAAGTCCTCTCATACCAGAAAGTTGACGTATTTGGGCTGCACTACCTCTAGCCCCTGAGTCAGCCATCATATGCACTGAGTTAAATCCATCTTTATCTGCTTTGATAAGCCCCATAAGACCTTCAGCAATGGCATTGTTGGCATCTGTCCAGATATCAATAATTTTATTATAACGCTCCTGATCTGTAAGAAGACCTGCACCAAATTGTCTTTGGATTTCTTTTACTTCTGCTTTTGCTTCAAGTACACGGCCTACTTTAATCTCAGGGATTATAATGTCATCAATTGAAATAGATACACCTACTTTTGTTGCATATTTGAAACCCATATCTTTAAGATCGTCAAGGAAACCAGCTGTTTGAGAGACACCACCTATTTTATAAATATAGTCAACTAAAGCACCAATATCTTTTTTCTTAAGTACTTTATTCCAGTACTTCTCAGGCACATAGTCAGGTATAATTGATTTCAAAATCAATCTACCCGCAGTTGATTTGGTAATCTTCCCATCAATCACTGTTCTAATGCGTGCATTAAGATCTAGTGCATTTTGCTCAAATGCAATTTCAACTTCTTCTACATTGGCAAACAGTTTATTTTCACCTTTGACATCATTCTTTTCCAATGTTAGGTAGTAAAGACCTAAAATCATATCTTGTGAAGGTACCGCAATCGCTTTACCAGAGGCTGGGAGCAAAATATTCATAGATGCAAGCATCAATACTTTTGCTTCAGCAATCGCCTCATCTGAAAGTGGTACATGTACTGCCATCTGATCCCCATCAAAGTCGGCGTTGAATGCAGAACATACAAGTGGGTGTAGCTGAATCGCTTTACCCTCGATAAGTCTTGGGTGGAACGCTTGAATTGAAAGTTTGTGAAGCGTAGGTGCACGGTTGAGTAAAATTGGATAGTGCTCAACTACTTCCTCTAAGCATTCCCATACTTCATTCTCTTGTTTCTCAATCATTTTCTTTGCTTGTTTAAGCGTTGTTGCATATCCCTTCTCTTCAAGTTTTGCCATCAAGTGTGGTTTAAAGAGTTCAATTGCCATTTTCTTTGGAAGTCCACACTGATCCATACGTAAATCAGGACCTACAACAATAACAGAACGACCAGAAAAATCCACACGTTTTCCAAGAAGGTTTTGTCTAAATCGTCCTTGTTTACCTTTAATGACTTCTGAGAGCGACTTCAGTGGTCTTTTGTTGGCACCTTTAACTGCATTTCCACGTCTACCATTATCAAATAACGCATCTACTGCTTCTTGAAGCATACGCTTTTCGTTTCTTACAATAATCTCTGGAGCATCAAGCTCTACCAACCTTTTCAAACGCTGGTTACGATTGATAACACGTCTATAAAGGTCATTGACATCAGAAACGGCAAACTTACCGCCATCAAGACTTACAAGTGGTCTCAAATCTGGCGGAAGTACCGGTAGTTGTGTCAACATCATCCACTCTGGTCTATTACCTGAGTGAAGGAATGCCTCAATGACTTTTAGTCTTTTAACAATAGTTTTTCTTTTTGCTTCAGATTTGGTTGCTTGAATCTCCTCTTTAAGCTGTGCAAACATATCGACAAGATCTAGGTCTGCCAATAACTCTTGAACTATCTCTCCACCCATTCT
>JALWME010000238.1 GCA_027083995.1 Sulfurovum sp. | reverse complement strand
TAGAGATAGCTCCCATTTGTAAATCATCCGTAATCACTACACCATGATACCCAAGTTTCCATCGAAGCAGTTTTGTGATGCTTTTAAAAGAGAGGCTTGCAGGGTATTTCTCATCTAGTTTTTTATTGAACACATGGGCTACCATCACTGTATCCGCTTTATCTTTAAGGAGTCTATATGGTTCTAATTCTACTTCTTTCCAAAGATTGGTTACATCTACAAAACCTTTATGTGTATCACCCACAGATGAACCGTGTCCTGGGAAATGTTTAATAGAAGTAAGTACCCCATTGCTATGCATGGCATCTATAAATGTTGAGGCATATTGTGCCACAATCTTTGGATCTTTCCCGAAAGAACGACCTAGTCCGTGAATCACATGGTTTTTTTGATTGATATCCAAGTCTACTACAGGTGCCAAATCATAGTTGATACCTACTGATTTAAGCTCTTTACTCATCTTTTTATAGGTGTGCTTTATCTTGCTTTGATCCATTTTGACAACTTCACTCGCCTTAGGGAATTTACCATAAAAACCATACTTGCTTTTGAGTCTTTGTACCTTTCCCCCCTCTTGATCTATCGCAATGAGTAGTTTTCCGTCAGCAGAACAGGCTTGTAGTTCTTTGGTAAGTTTTGTGAGCTGATTTCTTGTAGCAATGTTTTTAGGTTTATTTTTATTGACTGGATTATAATCAAATAAAATCACTGCACCTACATTGTATTTTTTAATGTCTTTACATATCTGGCTATGATTTTTTGCACTTGTACCATAAAAGCCAACCATAAGCATTTGACCTATTTTTTTCTCTAATGTCTGTGCCATACTTATGCTTAAGAGTGATATAAACAATATTATAATCTTCTTCATCTAAAATATCCTTCATTATTTATTATACACCATCTTTTATTATACACAATAAGCCTTTATTTGCATATGGTTAACCTATATTGTTTACAATGCAATTACAAGAGCACCTGGAAGACACTAAGTATTCTCCCTTCCCTTTGAAAATATTTTCCTCCTTTAAACTCTAGGTGCTCTTTAAAATGAAATTATTTTCATCAATTACACAATTATTACATCTTTATTTGTGTATAATAACTCTAAATCCAAACTAAAGGCTTAATAACATGATTAAAAAACTACTTTTAGCAACACTTCTACTTCTAAGCACTGTTCATGCTCTTGAAAATCAACCTGTATTGCCTGTTATGTCTATGACAGATACAAATGGAAAAACCTATAAAGTAACAGGTACAGACCAAGGTCTTGACATAGAGGGTTTAGAAGGAAAAGTTGTTTTCCTTGAATTCTTTGGTCATAAATGTCCTCCATGTCTAGCCTCAATTCCTCATCTTATAAAATTACAAAAAAAATATAAAGACACCTTAGCCATCGTTGCTATAGAGGTGCAAGGCTATAATCATGTACAAACAACTGCATTTGCAAAAGAAAAAGGGATGAACTACATTGTAGTATCTGAAGAAAGAGCTTCAGATGTAGTAAACTACATCCAACAAAGAGCACAATGGAGAGGAAGCATCCCTTTTTTAGTTGCACTTGATACAAAAGGTGATGTCCAATTTGTCCAAGCTGGTATGCTTCCAGAGGAGTCACTAGAAGAGCTTATCGCACAACTTTCAGAGAAAAAAACTGAAACTAAACCCACCTCAATAGAAAAAAATACTACAAAATAGATTATTTTAACTCCTCTCCAGCTGATAGGGGAAGGAGTATCTTTTTAAAAAATTATCCTTTTTTATTTTATTTGCTTAATTTTATAGATAAATATACTATACTGTTTGAAAGGATATCACTATGAAATTTTTACATATTACGCTTCTGATTACAAGCTTTGCCTACCTACATGCAAATCAAGCTACTTCACCCAAGAAGCAAAATGATACATTATTACAAGCTGTTGAGCGTGTGGAAAATGCAAGAAAAGATACTATCTCAGCCCTTAATGCTATGATAGAGAGTGTCAATAGTGCCAGAGAAAATAGACAGACATATCAACGCTCTACTGCTACAAAAATTATAGAAACCCATGCATTAGGTGTCATAGCCAAGAGTACTGCTACTGTTGAGATAGCAAAGGCAAAAGCCTTAAGCCTCATCACGCAAGCCATGGACAAGATGAACCCTGAATCTATCAATATAATATCTGATGCCATCGCTTCAGTTGAAGTGGCTAAGGCAAAAGCAGCACAGGATATTGTCAAAGCTACAGGTCGAGTGGAAATAAGTAAAACAAAAACGCCTACACAGATGAAACATGCAAAAGAGACGCTGACTATCGCTAAAAATGTATCTGCTATACAGATAGCCAAAGCAACTGCACAAACAGAAGTTGCCAGAGCAGTCTCACGTATAGAAAGAGCTCGTTCTGCTATGGAGGCTTCACTTCCTGACTCAGTAGATAAGCTGTCAAAGAAGAGTAGAGAACATATAGAAGCGATAAAAGCCAAAGCAACTGCTAACATCTCCTCTTACTTGGCACAAATAGAAGTTGCCAAAGCAAAAGCACTTGCACAAATCGCAACAGAAGTAGAAAAAGTTGAAATTGCAAAAATAAATGCATATGGCACACCTACATCTAAAGAACAAAGACACAATGCCACCTATCCTAAAATACTCATCAAAAAAGACTAATGCAGTCTTACTGTGCCATTCTGTATCTTGATTAAACCTTCCAGTTCTGCTTCATATACTCTATCACCAAACTTAGCTACAGTAGCATCAAATGTAGGTGATGTCTGACAAAAGTAAAAAAAGTCATCTTTTTCTATCCTTTCATTTGCTGCATCTCCAAAGTGTGATGAAACAAAAGTTTCTACGTCGTGTATCGCCTCTGCCTTCCCTTGTGTAAGTAGTGTGTTTGTACCTAAACTCTCACCTAGCCTATGAGGTAAAACATAAATCTTTTTACCCATTTGCAAAGCGTACTCTACCGAATGCATAGACCCTGAATGTAAATCTGCTTCTGTCACAATAAGCATCTCACCTAAAGCAACTACAATTTCATTACGTACCACAAAACTCCAGCCTGTTGCCCGAAAACCATCGTTAAATTGGCTCAGCATCAAACCTTTCTCTTCTATATTTTGTATCATATCTTTATGGATAGAAGGATAACGAATATCCAAGCCATTGGCAACTACTGCAATGGTATTGGCTGCCCCTGCACCTTCATGTGCCACACCATCAACTCCCATAGCAGCTCCAGATACCACGCATACACCACGTGCAGCTAATGCCTGAGCAAGTAGATAGGTAAATTGACGAGTATATGCCAAGGGACGGCGTGTACCTACAATAGAGACTTTGGGACGAT
The DNA here is from genome assembly GCA_027083995.1 of Sulfurovum sp. Next base: position 6,558 of record JALWME010000238.1, on the reverse strand, counting down.
GAAGTAGGTCTAAATTACCTTTATAAAAAAGCTCTTTAGGATACTTTTTCATACTTTGCAGCTGGGCTATTGCCTCTACTACTTGTTTACTCATAGAAGAACCTTTGTATTTTTTATTTAGTGTAACAGATAAAAAACAAAAATGTGAAAAACATGGCATATTGACATATTTTTCACGCTAAAGGAGTATTTTCCAAACAAAATAAGCAACTATTGAAAGGATAACCACACCTATGATATTCAATTTCAAGCCAATAGATGCCATCTGCTTAATACTTATGACTCGTGATGACATCACTATGGCATTGGGTGGTGTAGCTATGGGAAGCATAAAAGCAAAAGAGGCAGCTACAGTAGCTACCATAAGAAGCATCATACCTTCTTGTTCAGGCATGGCTTTAGCAAACTCATAGAAGATAGGAATGGCTATGGAAGTTAAAGCCGTATTGGAAGTAACTTCTGTAGAAAATGTGACAAAAAGTGCGACAACCACAAACATCCAAAAAAGAGGAATCGTAGAGATAAAAGAGAGTTTTGTAGCTATATCTGCAGCAAGTCCTGTACTTGAAAATGCAGCTGCTATACTAAACCCAGCACCAAATAAAAAGATAATTTCATAAGGCATTACACGTGTATCTTCCCACTCTAAAAAACCAATACGAGGCACAAACATAAGCAGTCCAAATCCTAGAAGTACCAACTTTTCATCTAAGGCTACTTCTAATGCTTGTTTCATAAAGGTATTTATTACAAGTATAGAAGCTAAAAGTATCACAATACCATAAAGCCTTTTTTGTGAAGAAGTGAGTTCTGGTACAGAATGACTCACATCTTCAACACACTCATTGACTACACCCATAGAAAGTATATATGGGATAATAAGCAACATAATACCCACCACAGGAAGCATCATAAACATCCACTCTCCAAAAGCAAGAGAAGGCAGCTTATGCTCTTCTAAAAAACCAAGTAGTATCAAGTTAGGTGCTGTACCTATAGGTGTTAAAATACCTCCAACACTTGCTCCATACGCAGTAGCAAGTAAAAACCGTACCTTTAACTTTATATTCTCACTTAAAAACAGAGCAATAGGCATGAGCATGAGCGTAATTGTGGTATTTGACAAGATAGAACTAAGCAGTGCAGAAGTAACAGCCAAAGCATATATAATACCTCTAGCTGTTTTTGGGAAAAAACTCAATAATTTAGCAGAGAAGTACTTGTGCAACCCTGTCTTCTCTATGGCAATAGCCAGCATAAAACCACCCAAAAATAAAAAGATAATAGATTTGGAATAATTGGCAGTCACAGATGCAGTATCTAGGATACCAAAAGTTGGAAAAAGCAAAATAGGCAAAATAGATACTGCTCCCAAAGGCATAGCTTCATTTGTCCACAATGTAACCAAAAATGCTACTAACCCTAGAAGTACTGCATGCTGCATATCAAAGCCAAATAATGCCAAAGTAAAAAACAATATACCTATGCCTACTGCTATAGCCATACCCTTCATCTATTTCCTTCTGTAAATATCATCTAAATAAACCAATTCAATATCTTTAAATATATCTTGTGCTGATTTTATAGCCTGCATGGTCACCTTATGTGGATGTCCTATAGCGATGGCATAGCCATTTTTCTTTGCTTTTTGTACAGCAAGTTTCAGTTGTTTGTGTATGGCTGCAATGGTGTGAATATTATCTATAAAGATATCTCTTCTTACGTATGCATCACCAAATTCATGTGCAATCATTTTTACCTTTGAAGTGGCTACTGTAAAGCTATCTACAAATACAAATCCTTCCATTTTTAAAGCAATATAAAGTTTTTTCATCGCCTTATAGTTCGAGGTAAATACTGATCCTGTGTGGTTATTGACATACTTTACATGAGGGAACAGACGTCTTAACTCCATCACTCTATCTACTATACGTTCATCAGAAAAAGAAGTCATCAGTGTTTTTGTTTGTTTATTAAACTGTTTTGAACTTGACTCCATGGGCAAGTGGATCATAGAATGCTTTACTTGACGTGCCAGTAAGTGGCTTCTAGGAGATAAGGTATAAGGAGGGAAAACCGAAGGTGTGATTTTCAACCCTAAATTTTGAATAGCATGTAGCTGATTTTTTGAATGCACATCATCTATCAAAATCACCAGTCTAGGTTTCTTTCCACGGTAAGCCAAAGAGATATTTTGTTTCTTTTTAGACTTTGGCTTAGCTTTTTTAACCATCTTGTCTACTTGAATTTTTCCATCATCTTTCTTCTTGCCTCGTTGGTCAACTAATGTTTTAGTCTCTATATTATTGAGAGCTTTAAAATCCTCTTTATATTCAATTTTTTCTTGCTTCTTTGTATTTTTTTCTTTGGGCATATTGGTTTTTATCTTGGACAAATCATCCAATAATTCCTTTGTACTATATGTCGATTCACTATATTCTTTACTTTTTTGAGGTATCTCTTCCCTGTCATTTTTCCCCAAAAAATACCCAAAAGAGATAAGAGATATAAGTAAAAGAACAGAAAACACAATAAAAATATTTTTTTTCGTATGAGAGTGTTTTTTTGACTTTTTACGTGTATTTTTTCTAACTGTAGTTTTTTGTTTGATACTGTTAGACTTTTTCGATTTGTTTGCCATAGATTCACTGAGTATTGGATTTTACTTATTATAGCAATAGAAGTAAAAATTAAAAATTAAAATGCAAAAAATAAGCTAAGTGTACTAAGGTTTTTGTTGCGTTGTATCTAAATTTGAATGTTTGGGTAAAGGAGGCTACAAGTATAGCTTGTACCCCACTTATGCTTTAAGCAACAGGGGTATCGGCATTTAGTGCCAGAACTACACCCATCATTCAAAGATGGATGCAAATCGACGAAAAGATTAGTTCTCGTCCTGATTGACGATTTTGTTGGCAGATATCCATGGCATCATCTCACGTAGACTATTACCAGTCTTAGTGATAAGTTTTTCTTTATCGTTTGCACGTTCTGCATTCATACGAGGGTAACCTGCTTCTCCTTCCAAGATGAAGTCTTTGGCAAACCTACCATCTTGAATTTCAGTTAAGATATCTTTCATTGCCTGTTTTGACTCAGTATTGATAACTCTTTTTCCAGAAACATAATCTCCATACTCGGCTGTATTGGAGATAGAGTATCTCATATCAGCAATTCCACCTTCAAACATAAGGTCAACGATGAGTTTAAGCTCATGAAGACACTCAAAGTATGCAAGTTCTGGTGCATAACCTGCTTCTGTGAGTGTCTCAAAACCAGCTTGTACAAGTGATGTTACACCACCACAAAGTACTGCTTGCTCACCAAAAAGATCTGTTTCTGTTTCATCTTTAAATGTAGTCTCTATAATCGCTGTTCTACCACCACCTATGGCCGACGCATAAGAGAGTGCAAGCTCTTTAGTAGTACCTGATGGATTCTGCCCTACAGCAATAAGGTCTGGTATACCGCCACCTCTTACAAACTCACTTCTTACTGTATGTCCAGGTGCTTTAGGGGCTATCATTGTTACGTTGATATCTTTTGCAGGTTTTATACGTCCGTAATGGATGTTAAAACCGTGACCAAATGCTATCGTAGCACCTGACTTTAGGTTTGGTGCTATTTCATTATCATAAATTTCAGATTGATTTTCATCAGGAAGAAGAATCATCACCACATCTGCTTTGGCTGTTGCCTCAGCTACAGTGAGTGTTTCAAAACCTTTTGCAATCGCTTTAGACCAAGATGACCCCTCTGGTCGAAGACCAATAACCACTTTAACACCAGAATCTCTTAGGTTTTCTGCGTGTGCATGTCCTTGGCTTCCGAAACCTATCATCGCTACTGTTTTAGATTTGATGATATTTATATCACAATCTTTGTCATAATATACATTTAAAGTTGACATCTATTTTATCCTTACGTGTTTTATAATTTTACTAAAGAAACAATCGCTATTGTGACCACTTCGTTTGGTTTTCGCGATTATAGCAAAATATAGCTTATGCTCTTTATCTTTGATGTGGTAATAACATTTTATGCTATAATAATTTTAATTTACATATGAGGAATATATATGATTGAAATGCTTAATGAGACTATTCTTTGGTGGCACTGGATAATTTTTGGTATTGTACTGCTCATTGTTGAGATGAGTACGGGTACTTTTTTTATGCTTGCTCTTGGTGTTGCTGCTATTGTTGTAGGGTTAGTCGATGTTACTGTAGAGATTTCATTTACTACGGAACTAATTATCTGGATTATTCTCTCCCTGTTTGCTATTGCTGCGTGGTTTCAATGGTTTAGAGAAGCTCCACTTACAGACAGTGGACAATCCAACTATAGACTAGACACACTAGGTATAGTCATGGAAGATATACAGCCCCATTCCAGAGGAAAAGTCATCTTCGATACACCCGTACTGGGCAATACCTCATGGCATGCTACAGCAAAAGTAGATATAGACAAAGATACACGTGTACAGATTGTGCAGGTAAATGGTCAACTTATAGAAGTTAAACCTATAGAAAATATATAAAAGGAAGTCATACATGGAAGCATTAAATATAGTAGTCATACTGGTCATCGGAGTCATCGTTACCCTTTATAAAGGTATCAACATTGTACCACAAGGCGAAGAATGGGTGGTAGAAAGACTAGGGAAATTTTCTCGTACACTACAGCCTGGACTTAACCTCATCGTACCTTACATTGAGTCAGTACGCCAAAAAATCTCCACCAGAGATATCATCTTGGATATCCCTCAACAAGAAGTCATCACCCGTGACAACGCTGTTATCCTCACCAATGCCGTAACCTTCATTCGTGTCACCAATCCCAGAGACGCACTCTATGGTATAGAGAACTTCAGACTTGCCATCCAACAACTTGTCATGACCACTCTACGTTCTATCTTGGGAGAAATGTCTCTTGATGAAGCCCTCTCAAACCGTGAAACTATCAAAAGCAGACTGAAAGATGCTATCGTAGATGATGTAGCAGACTGGGGTGTGACAGTAAAATCAGTAGAGATACAAGACATCTCACCTTCTGCTTCCATGCAAGACTCCATGGAACGTCAAGCTGCAGCAGAACGTGAAAGACGTGCCATAGAGACCACCGCAGAAGGTAACAAAAATGCTGCCATCTTAGAAGCAGACGGCAAACTAGCCGCAGCAGAACGTGAGGCAAAAGCACAGATTACCCTAGCCAATGCTTCTGCCGAAGCCATTAAAATGATAAGCGAAAACATACAAGACAAGGAACTTCCTGCGATGTTCCTTCTTGGTGACCGATACATCAACTCACTCGAACAGATAAGTAAAAGTGACAACTCTAAATTTGTCATCTACCCTGCTGACTTGCAGGGGGCTATTAAGGGTATGTTGGGGAATGTGTTTAAGAAGTAATTATTTTACAATATCCCAATTACACCTTAACAACAGGGACATCAGTATTTAATGCCAGAAATGCTGATAATCTTTATAGGGGCTAAAGTCCCCTCCCCATTTCCATCCATATTTTTCAAAAATCTTCACAGCTTTATCTCTTTTAAGTAACATCGCTTTATCTGCAAATCTATGTTTTATATGTTTTCGTTTTTTATATCTATAGGATTTTGCATGAGCGATACGTCCTTTTTTATTCACAAAAGGATTTTCAATAGGATTAATGTCTATTGCTTTACCATAGGCATGCTTAGACCACTTCTTTGTACCTGTTGAAACATTTCTACAATTAAATGCAGAAGTGTTATCTGCTTCTATAGACTGCCAATCACTACCTCTAAAATCACTTACCAATCGCATTTGTCTAATAGGATACTTCATATCATACAGTTCTCTAAAGATAGCTACCACCTCTTTAGCTACATCTTTATGCACAATAATCTCTCCCATTTTTTCAGAATGGTAAAAATTATGATGTTTTACACGAATATAACGTAAATCTTTGAGTGCAACAGGACAACCTTTATGCCATGATTTTCCTTCTATCATACGCTGTTTTGTGTATTTACTAATGGGGTTTATGCTTGCTTCAAATTTTCCAAATACCATATATGGCAATAAAACCAATGTTAAAATAATTTTCATTTTTCTACCTCTATTATAGGTGTTAACCTTCTGTTTGTATTCACATCATATAGTAAAAATAAAAAGGAATACCTTATGGAACAATTTAAAACCTATGCTCTTATGATAGGGCTCACCTTACTTTTTATTTGGTTTGGTGGTATGATCGCAGGAGAGACAGGAATGATTATTGCATTTTTAGTAGCTGCTGGTATGAACTTTTATGCCTACTACTACAGTGACCAGCAGGTACTCAAACACTATAATGCCATACCTGTAGACCACAACTCAGCCTCTGGTCTGTATCATATAGTATTAAAACTTACACAGCGTGCAAATTTACCTATGCCTGCACTTTATATCATTCCAGAACAACAACCCAATGCATTTGCTACAGGACGTGACTATGAACATGCTGCTGTTGCAGTGACTGAAGGATTATTAAACCTCATGACTGATGAAGAGGTAGAAGCAGTCATTGCGC
>JALWME010000237.1 GCA_027083995.1 Sulfurovum sp. | reverse complement strand
CCTACAAGATTAATAACCATATAGTGTATGCCAAATCTTGCACGTTTTTGACCATGTCCATGAAGAAGTAGTGCATAAGATGCAAGAAGGAGTATCTCAAAAAAAACAAAAAGATTAAATAAATCGCCTGTCAAAAATGCTCCATTGATACCAAAAATCTGTAGATGAAACAGTGTGTGGAAATTTTCTCCCATTGCATCAGAGTCTGATTTTGCTGCGTACCAAAGAGCGCCCAAAGCAAGCAAAGCAGTAAGTAAAACCAGTGTAATAGAAAATTTATCCAATACAAAACTGATACCAAATGGTGCTTGCCAATTTCCCATTTGATATATAAAGTCACCTTTATCTAAAGTGCTGTATAAAGAAAATATACTTGCAAATATGAGCAATATGACAAAAAGCAAAGAGAGTCTTCTTTGTATCTTAAAAGAGAGAGGTTTAAACAAAAGAATAATCATCGAACCCAGTAGGGGTATGAGTACAGGAAGCATTACAAGGTGGTTCATTTGTCTTCCTTTTTATTTGTTTGTATATCATTATCTATGCCGTCAACATTGTCATTGCCCAGTTCATTCCTTGAGCGTAACGAAAGCACAATAAGAAATGCCGTCATTGCGAAACTTATCACAATCGCAGTAAGTACCAAGGCTTGCGGCAGAGGATCTGCATAGGTATTGATATCTTCTGTAAGTATAGGTGGTTTATTGATATGCAAACGTCCCATAGCAAATAAAAACAGATTTACTGCATACGCAAGTAAAATAGTCCCTAATGCCACAGGAAAAGTGCGTCCTTTAAGCAATAGAAATATACCGCCTGTAGTAAATGATGCAATAATAAGTGCTACAAGAACCTCCATACTAACTCTCCTCATTCTGTTTTGTATTTGTGTGATTATCATGAGAAACAGCACTTAGTTTTCCTAAGTTTACAAGTATAATTGCAGCAGACCCCACTACCACCAAAAAGACACCCAAATCAAAAAGCATCGCAGAGGCAATCTCAAATTTTCCAACAATTGGCCAATTCAAATAAGTGAATGTTGAGGTTAAGAACGGATAACCAAAAATCATTGATCCCAACCCTGTAACAGTGGCTATGATAACCCCTATAGCAATAAGTGCATGTTTATTGAACCCAAGTCTTTGACTTGACCATTCTATACCAGATGCCAAATACTGCACAATGAGTGCCACTGCCGCAATAAGCCCAGCGATAAAACCACCACCTGGGAGATTGTGTCCTCTAAGGAAAATATATATAGCTACCATCAGCATCACTGGGAAAAAGACAGAGATAAGTGTTTTCATGATGAGTGGGTATGCATCTTTGGAATATTTTATACCATCAGGGTCTCTATCTGGAGCATAAAGTTTTAGTCCCTGCATCATCGCAAAGATACCAAGCCCTGCTATGCCAAGTACAGTAATCTCGCCAAGTGTATCCAATCCTCTAAAGTCAACCAATATAACATTGACGATATTTGTACCTCCCCCGCCTGTTTTGGCATTGGCAATAAAAAAGTCAGAAATAGAGGTAAAATCACGACTTAAAACAGAGAGTGTCAGCACAAACGTACCCATACCACCAAGTAGAGAAAGTATGACATCTGAAACTATTTTTTTCTTCGATGATTCTTTTGGGGTAGACTGCGGAAGATAATAGAGTGCCAAAAGCATGAGAACAATCGTAACAACTTCCACAGAGAGTTGTGTAAGTGCCAAGTCAGGTGCTGAAAACTTTATAAAAATAAGTGCACTAATAAGCCCTGCAATACCCACTATGATTAAAGCAACAAAGCGATCATGATGATGGTAAAGCATAGCACCTATAGATATGATAGTAAAAATAGTGATAGTCAGACTAACCAAATCTACAGGCAAAAACACTCTTTCGCCAAAGAGAGAAGCATCTGCATAATAAAAGCCAACCAAACCAGCTAACAAAGAGAGCAGTATCAAAAAATAGATTGAGTAATATATTTTTCCCTGATGCAAAACAAGATGTATAGATTTTGCCACATCAAACACAGCAGCGACAAACCAATTATACGGATCTCTTGCATCAATATTTTCTATATATTTATCATAAAGTCTATTGATAACTTTTCTCTTAATGTAAAGCAGTATTCCCATACCCACAGCAACAAGACTCATAAAAAGTGGTAGGTTAAAACCATGCCATAGTGCTATCTTGACTTCTGGTGGTGTCGTTGCCAACGTAGCACCAACGGCTCCAAAGAGAACCTCTGAGATAAGTATCATAGGTGCTATACCAATGGCTATGCATGCCA
>JALWME010000236.1 GCA_027083995.1 Sulfurovum sp. | reverse complement strand
TATCAACCTCCGCCCAACCTATTTTCATAGCACTTTTTTTTATCTCAACCTCTTTTGCTTGAACTTGAGTCCATAGCCCCATCAAGATAATATTGGCAAGTAGTATCTGTAATATTTTTGTCATTTTAACCCTATTTTGCTATTGGTATAAATTGTACCATAAGGAGTATTACCTAAGAAATACCTATACAAAGTGGATGAATAAGATTTATTTTGAGAGGGTTCTATTGACAAAAACAGACTTTTAGTGTATAAATCACGATAGTTTGCAGAGTACACAAAAAATTTACTATGATTTTGTTATAATAATATTAGTGAGACAGTATACCTGTCATGCAAGGAGATTAAATGATTCCATTTACAGATGAAGAACTACAGCCAGCAGTGCAGAGTGTGATAGATAAGGTTAGACCCTCTATTAAGCTTGATGGTGGAGATATCACTCTACTAAGTATAGACGAGGGCAAAGTATATGTTCAGCTTCAGGGTGCATGTGTGGGTTGTGGGTCTTCAGGAACTACAATTAAGTTTGGTGTGGAAAAACAGATGCAAACACTTATACATCCTGAAATTACCGTAATCAATGTACCACATGGCTTTGAAGACAAATTGGATCAATTGGGCTAAAGATGAAGAAAGTCAATCAAGAGATGTTACTCAAAAGAGCAGAAGGAGAATTCCTGCAAGGGGATTTTATGAATGCATTACGTTTATATGGCTTGATACTTAAAGATTACCCTTGGTTAGATGAAGCTAAAGTTGGTGTGTATCTTTCTGACTTGGGCGTAGAAAGCAAAGAAGAAGCCCATGCTTTATTTGATTATTATCAGATGATTAAAGAAGAGAAAGAAAATGCAGTAGATATCATAGATGGACTAATTAGTTCATTGGATACATCAAAACTAGAGATACAAAAGCTATTGTTAGATCCTATAGAAGAGCAGATAGAGTATACGGATGGTATACGATATAGTGATTTTTTAGAGCTCGTAAAGAGTCGTGGAAGTTTCAAAAAAACCTTTGAAGACATTATGTTTTCGACTAGGGTGGTCATCACCAATAAAGATGAATTTATAGATTTTGTAACAAAGCTTTCAAAAGAAGATTATGACGAGATGGCATTAAAGTATTTGGATGCGAGTGCACATCTTTTTGGTAATGATCAGGATATTTTGGCATTGTATCATGTGGTAAAGGACAACAGTAGTGAAAATACCTTTTAAGTACAAAGAAGGGTACACACATGTAGCTGATGATACATTATGTTTAGACACAGACACACTTTTTTTAAAAACAGAACAGAATAAACAGTATTATGAAGCACTAGAGAACAAACCTGAATTTATTACTCCTTCAGAGCTTATAGTATTATGGAAATTAGAAGCAATGAAGGTTGTAGGTGTTACTGGAACCAATGGTAAAACAACGGTTACAGCGGCTATCTACTCTTTTTTACTTGATCTTGATGAGAAGCCTGCACTTCAGGGTACACGTGGACTGTTTGCACATGAAAAACGTATAGAAGATAAAAGCATGACCACACCTTCCATACTTGAAACCTTGTACAATATGAAGCAAGCAGCAGATTTGGGATGTTCTTATTTTATTATGGAAGTATCTTCTCATGCTATTGATCAAAAACGTATTGAGGGATTAAATTTTATACTTAAAGTGCATACCAATGTGACATCAGACCACTTGGATTATCATGGAACGGTCGAAGAGTATAGACGTATAAAAAGTCTTTTCTTTGCAGATGAAACACCAAAGTTGCTTAATAAAGATAGTATAAAAAATATTACTTACAATCCTGTAAATGCACAAAGTTATGGTGTGGATGAACCTGCTACATTTAAAGTGCAGGCATTCTCTTTGCTTGATGGTATCACAGCAGGGATAAAACACATGCAGGCTGAAGCTACCTTTCATTCACCTATGGTTGGGCTTTTTAATCTTTTTAATCTTATGGCAGCCATTGGTTCTGTGCAGATGTTAACAGGTAGAAATATAGAAGAGGTTTGTGAGGTAGTTGAGCATTTTGCAGGTGTCTCAGGACGCATGGAAGTAGTCAGCCGTAATCCTCTGGTTATTGTCGATTTTGCACATACAGATGATGGCATGCATGCAGTGCTGGAGTCTATGAAAGACAGAGATATTTCTGTGGTGTTTGGGGCAGGAGGAAACAGAGACAAAGAGAAGAGACCACGTATGGGAGCAGTGGCTGGACGCTTTGCAAATAAAGTGTATGTTACATCAGACAACCCGAGAGATGAAGTGGCCGAACAGATACTTGAAGATATACTCGTAGGACTTCGGGGTAAAGAGCGGGTTACTGCTACGCCAGACAGAAGACTCGCTATAAAAATGGCATTGGAAGCACAAGAGGAAAATGAGGTTTTATTAATTCTTGGTAAAGGAGATGAAGAGTATCAAGAAATTAAGGGAGTGAAATATCCTTTTGATGATAGAGAAGTAGTCAGAGAATTGCTTATTACTCCCCCATCAAATAACCCCAAATTAAGAAAATGGGAGTAAAATACTCTCAATTAAAGTTTTAAAGGATATGATGATGACCCCAGCTATACCACAACCAGCGTTTTTTATACTTAAATGTGAGCAGTCTGCACCTCCAGGGATGCCAAAACCATCATGCGTGAAAGCAGATGATCCAGAAACCCAAGAGCTTTTTATGCATCTTGCACAGTCTTTGATGATGAAGGGTATAGTAGGTACAGTGTCTCCTGTAAAAACAGGATGTCTTAACAGATGTGCCTTGGGACCAGTGATGCTCGTAGAGCCAGGACACACAATGTATGTAGGCTTAACCAAAGAGAAAATAGACAAAATCATAGATGAGCATATCATCGGTGGGAATGTTGTCACAGAGTATGTTGTGCCAGAGGAGATGTGGGGTGAACCAGTGGCTCCAGCTTCTTTGGTAAAATGATTATATAGTTATGTTTATTCTTTTTTTGCAATCTTTTTACATGGGGTTGCACACTCCATAACAATTTCTTCACAATTTTCAGTATAATAGAGATATTGGGTAGGATTTTGATATAATCCGAATAATTTAATTATGATTGATAGGAAGAACAATGAATATCACTATGTTATATAGCAAACTTCACAGAGCAACGGTTACAGATGCTAACCTTAACTATGTTGGGTCTATTACTATAGATACAGAACTTATTCACGCTGCCAATATGCGTGTTGGGCAGAAGATAGACATAGTCAATGTCAATAACGGGGAACGTTTCTCTACATACATTATACCTGGTGATGCAGGTAAAAGAGATATCTGCTTAAATGGTGCGGCTGCAAGGAAAGTGCATAAAGGAGATAAAATTATTATTATCGCTTATGCAACAATGACTGAAGAAGAAGCCGATACATATGCTCCCAAAGTAGTGATTTTGGATGATGAAAATAATATCGCACAAGAGTTTGAAGGGCTTGAATAGTATGCGAAGGTTATTTGATGTTTGAAGGTTTTGATATGGATAAGATGTCTGAGATGATGTCTCAGATGCAAGATAAGGCCAAAGAGATACAAGAACAATCTAAAAATGTACAGTTTACTGCAAAAGCAGGTGGCGGACTCATAGAGGTCACTGTCAATGGCTTGGGAGAAGTGGTAGACCTGAATATAGATGACGAAATGTTAGATGACAAAAATCTACTACAGCTTCTTCTTATTTCGGCTATAAATGATGCCAGTAAAATGGTAGAAGAAAATAAAAAATCCCAGGCTATGGGTATGATGGGTGGTATGAACCCATTTAAGAGCAATTAAGTATATTTAGAGGGTTCAGTTATTGAAAGTACAATTTTCTGTAATCATTTTGTAATTATTTTTTTCTATACTTCTGACATAAATTAATATAAGGAAGATAGAAAATGAAAAAAATCATTCTCTCAACAGTAACAATTGCTACTATAGCAATGACAGGCTCATATGCAGATACCACATCTGACATTGTAGCGATGAAAGTAATGGTGAAAGAGATGAATCAACGTTTAGTTAAACTTGAAACAGAAAATAGAAACTTAAAAATTAAAAATAAGACTGCTTCCTTAAAAAAATCTAAACATGCAGTATTAAAGAAGAGTGTCAAAAAAGAAGAGGAACCTAAAATCACATTGATAAGAAAAAATTCGCCAGAATTTCTTTTGGGTAAAGAGACACATATCAATATGAAATTTGTACCTCAGGATGCATCTGATATGTGGTTTAAAGCGGGTGTACGTATACAAGGGACGATGGAATCAAAAACAATAGCAAAACCAGGCAAAGAAGATACAACAATTAATGATGCCTATTTAAGACGTGTAAGACTCGAAGTAGCTGCTGGATTTGGAGAACATGCATCTTTTGTAATGGATATACGTAATGACAAATCAAATCATGGTATTGAAAATGATGAAGGAAATTTTAACGTTGGGGATGCATATTTAAAAATAAAAAAACCATTTGATACTTCATTGTTGAATTTTGCACTTTATCGTGCAAAAATAGATGTTTCCAGAACAGAAACAGTAAAATCTGCAAGGGTTGTCGTATATGACAGACCCTATATTGCTGATTATGCGGCACAGTATATTTCATTTAACCGTCGTGGAACCAATGTTCAAATGTATGGAGACTGGAATAAAAAAATCCACTATCAAGTAGCTATGGGTGCAGCATCAAGCCCAGATAAAGCACTGGATGCTGCTGGTGTGAAAGGCTCGAGTGTGGATATAGACCTTCAAAAGCAGAGCTATTTTTATGGAGGCAAGATAATATTTTCTCCTTTTGACGGCTGGGAAGAGAAGTTAAAAACAGAGACCTATTTTGCAGAGGGAAAACATTTTTCTGTAGGTGCAGGGTATTGGGCAGTACCTGAAATGAAAGGAACGGCAAATACCTCAGCAGGAGAGGCAAGTTTTGATTTAAATCGCAAGCTGTTGAATATAGAGGCTTCCATGCATTACGGGGGACTTTTTTTGCAGGGTGAATATTTTAAATTTGATGATGTAGTAAAAGATTGGGCAGTTTCTGGAGCAGTTGAGACGGGTACCTCTGATGGCTGGTATGTGACAGGTGAATATGTTATGCCAGAGCTTAGCTACCTTGCCCCATATTTCCGTTATGAGACATGGGATAGACTCAATGATGCAGATGGCTATGATGTCACATCAAAAACATTAGGACTCAATTGGTATTTACGTGGAAATACGACAAAAATAGGATTGTTGTATCAGCAAGATGAGTACGGAGTCAATACAGGAAACAGAACCGATGATATTATAAGAGTTACTTCTCAGTGGTTCTTTTAATCAACTCAAGTTGTACATATCTGTAGATAGGTACAACGCTAAATGTATCTTTAAAATATTATTTATAAAAAAGTGTAAACTTAGCATCATATATATTCTATTTATAAAACTATGATATAATTTTTCAAAAGCAAAATATATACTATTAAAGAACTTCATTTTTAAGTGTACTTATGTTTTTGTATAAAATCATGGTAGGAATCAAATGACAGGTGAAACGAAAGTAAGTATTTCAGAACTTGTTGCCAAAAGCCTCAATAGGCTTATTGAAGATGATAAAAAAAATATTTTTTATCTTATGTACTACTCTGTTTTGGAAGCATTCCTTCTTATGGTAAGCCCTTTGACTTCAGCCATTATCATTAACTCTGTTTTGGCACATGCTACACTTTCTATCAGTGTATTAAGTTTTATTGTTATTGTTATATTTTTAGGGATTACAATTTTACAGGTTTTAAAACAGTATATTATAGAAAAGTTCGAACAGAAAATTTTTGTACAGCATGCCATTAAGTTGGCAGAGGCATCTGCAAAATTAAAAGACTTTGAAATAGATAGGACAATTGACAAGTATATGAATTACTTTTTTGATGTGATTTCTATACAAAAACTGATTCCGATATTAATATTAAACGGTGCATCTCTTTTTGTTAAACTCATTGTAAGTTTATTACTCCTGTTTATATTTGATATGAACCTATTTTTTTTAGGTATATTTTTTATTATTATGTTTGCAATAGTGATGCTTTTTTTAGGAAGGAATGGCATATTATTTGCCATAGAACGTTCAGATGCAAAGCATGAAGCTATCTATTTTTTGCAAAATATTCCTATACATCGAAAAGAGAATGAAAATATTTTTAAAAAACTTGACGATCTTTTATTGGCTTTTGTAAGTGCACGGAAAAAAATGTTTCTTGTGATTATACGGCAACTTGGCTTGACTTTTTTTATGGAGGGGCTTATTTTAAGCTCATTTTTTATCTTGGGAGGCTACTTGGTTTTTGAGGGTAAGATGCCTATTGGTGAATTTGTCGCTTCAGAAATTATTATTATCTCTGTAACTTATGCGATGCGTGATTTCATGAAGCAGATAGACTATATTTATGAAGTCGTTGAAGGTTTTTATAAAGTGAATAAACTTTCAAGGAAGTTGGAACACGATCATGCATACGTTTAAGGTCTTAAATCATTTAAAATTACGCTCCTTTGTAGGACGAAATGTATGGATTACAATTATTTTTTTAGTGGTTCTTTTTTTATTGTTGTTATTACCGTGGCAGCAGACGGTCAAAGGTTTAGGGACAGTGACTGCACTAAACCCAGTAGAGAGGAACTACAAGATAGTAGCAACGATTGATGGTTTTATAGACTCTATTAATGTAAAAGAGAATCAATTTGTAAAAAAAGGTGATAAGCTTTTCAGCATGAAGGATCTGGATAATACCTATGAGCAAAGATTGTCTAATATCCTTAAAGAGTATCAAAAGACTTTAGCAAACACAAAAGAGAGCTACGTAAATGTACAAGATAACCTAAAGCAGCAAAAAAACAGTATACAGATGGGTATAGAGGTATATGATACCAAGCTTGTACAATTGGAAAATAGGCTCAAGGCTCTCCATCAACAACAAAAGGCATTGAGTAATCAGTATGAGATTGAAAAAAGAAATTATCATAGAGCACAAAGACTTTTTAAAGATGGGATAGAGTCTCAAAGAGATTTGGAACTTAAAAAATTTAGTGTATTAAAGACAGAAGCAAAAGTAGAAAAGATTACGATAGATATCGAAAATATCTATAATGATATCAATATCACACAAAAAGAGAAAATACGTTTTAGCAATGAGTCAGAACTTAAATTAAACAGTATTCAAAACAAGCTGTTAGGTGTACAAAGCAGCATGAATAAATTACAGCAGGAAATCGATAAAAGTTCTGTGACGCTCTCTCGTTACTTAACTAAAGAGATAGTGGCTAAAAGTGATGGCCATGTGATGCGTATTTACCAGGTAGATCAAAACAGGTTTTTGAAAAAAGGCGAAGAGGTAATGTATTTTTCTCCCAAGGTTAGGCAACGGGCTATTTTACTCAAAGTACCTATTTTCAATATGCCTTTGATTAAAAAAGGGCTAAAAGTACGTATTATCTTTTATGGCTGGCCAGCTCTGCAAATTTCGGGATGGCCAAATATTGCACATAGTACCTATGGAGGGGTGATAAAAAGTATAGAACAGGCTTCTCATGAAAAAGGTCTGTATTATGCGGTAGTCGTGGAAGATAAAGAGGATGACCCATGGCCAAGTGAAGAAAACTTAAGGATAGGTACAGAAGCAAGTGTATGGGTAAGATTGCAGGTAGTCCCTATTTGGTATGAACTTTGGAGACTGCTTGCGGCACAACCTCCCAAAATGGTCAACCTTGCAGAGAGTGAGCTGTGAGAGTTTTAATATGGTTTGTATTTGGCATTTGTTTGCTATATCCCAAAGAGATACTATTGCCAAAACATATTTATCAGTATCTAAATAAAGACAACCCTTTTTATTATCAGGCGATAGGTGAACAATATGTTGCCAAGGGAAGAGAGCGTTTTTATGAAGGCTCTTTGGATACGCAACTTAATGCAAAATATGATGATAAAAATTATCCTGTAACAACTGGTACATATAAAGAGGTGGAATTGTTCAAGCCTTTAGAAAATGGTATTGAGCTTTCTATGGGATATCGCAAGGCTAAAGGAACACAAGAGTACAACAATATAAAAACAGGTGATGATGGAGAATTTCTTTCATCTATTAAGATACCTCTTTTCTCAGTACTTTATGATATTAGTAAAAATCAAGTAGATATACAAACAGCACAAATAAGTACCATACAAGCAGAACATAAAAGTGAGTTAAATCTTCTAAAACTCTATTTTAATGTTGGAAAAATATATTATCAGTTATTGTTGCAAAACCAGTTGGTACGGACGCAAAAAGAGTTATTGAATAAGGCAAAAAAAACACGTAATTTTATAAAAAAACAGATAAAAACAGGGAAACTCCCTGCTGTGATGCAGATAGAAATAGAACAAATTATGATACGTAGAGAGCAGCAGGTCCTGTATGAAAAAAACAATTATGAGATAGTAAAAAATATTTTTCTTCAATATTTAGGTATAGACGCAGATACCTTCTCCAAACGATTTAGGATACCTCTTTTGAAAATAAAAAACAAATCTTTACCCAGGGTGGAAGAGTCTTTAAAAATTGCGATTGAAAATCGTCCAGATTTAAAAATTATTGACTTCGAGATAGAAAAACTTGCAGTAAAAAAATCATATAATGATTTGGCACAGTATCCCAAATTTGATATGAAATTTTCTGGTTTATATGACCCTATTAATCAAGAGGGATATAAAGTTTCTCTTAATTTTAATTTACCGCTTGAACGTAGAAAATATAGTGGTATGGATGAAGTATTACAGAAACAGAAGCTTATGAAGCAGAGTGAAAAACTAAAGATTATTAGGGAATTTGAAACAAGCATTCTAAATGTCTATCAAAAAATCAAAACCAAAAAAGAGGCAATTGGATTTTCAAAAAGAGAGTTAACCCTTGTACGCAAACTTGAGTCTGCTGAAATGAAAAGAATTCGTGAGGGGATAGGAAATTTAATATTTTTAAATCAAAGAGAGATAGCTGTACTGAAGGTACAACAAAAATTGTTTAAAGATTATTATGATTTAGCTACCTATTTTTTAGAAGTAGATTATTTGCTTGGCAGACTTTCATCATAGAGAGAGTTAGAAAGTTTTTAGTAACAAAATTGTAATACTTTTTTTCTATACTATCATAAACATAGACTATTGAAGGAAAATCAATGAACAATACATTCAAAACAATACTTGGTGCAGGTTTTGCTGTGGTGGTGGCTATGTATGCAAACAGTATAGTAGACCACGCTACTCATGGTGGATTTTTAGTTCTCGCTGCTGTATTTGGGGCATATATGGCGATGAATATCGGGGCAAATGATGTTGCAAATAATGTAGGTCCCGCAGTAGGTTCAAAAGCATTGACCATAGGTGGAGCCATACTCATCGCTTCTATCTTTGAAGCTGCTGGAGCATTGATAGCTGGTGGAGATGTCGTAGGCACGATTAAAAAAGGTATTATTGACCCTGCAGCATTTGGTGGAGACCCAATGATATTTGTTTATGCGATGTCCGCATCACTTCTTGCCGCTGCACTTTGGCTTAACCTTGCTACGTGGCTCAAAGCACCAGTATCAACGACACACTCCATTGTAGGAGGTGTACTTGGAGGTGGTATAGCTGCTGGTGGTTTTGCTATCGTATCGTGGGGAACTATGGGTAAAATAGTCGCCTCTTGGGTCATTTCTCCAGTACTTGGTGGGGTGATTGCTGCTATCTTTCTTTATATTATCAAGTCTCAGATTGTTTATAAAGAAGACAAATTAAAAGCAGCTAAGAGAGTAGTACCTATTTTGGTAGCTATTATGACAGCGGCATTTGTGACATATTTGACGGTAAAAGGGCTTAAAAAGATATGGCCAGTAATCGTAGAGATGTTAAGTTTTTTGCCACAGACTAAAAAGCCCAGTATTTTTGTAGCACTTGGCTTTGGTGCCAT
>JALWME010000235.1 GCA_027083995.1 Sulfurovum sp. | reverse complement strand
ACTTTTCTGTAAACGGATCACCCACCTGCACAGTAGGACGAAGTGATTTTGACTCTTCTGTAAATGCGTCAGAACTCATCACAGCTCCGCCTAAGCCATCGCGTCCAGTCTTAGACCCTACATACATTACTGGGTTACCCACACCTGATGCCACACCTAAAAATATCTCATCTGATTTTACAAGTCCTAGCGAAAAAGCATTGACCAAAATATTGCCATTGTATGACTCATCAAAACTTACTTCACCACCGATAGTCGGCACACCCATACAGTTACCATAAGATCCAATACCATCTACCACACCACGCACCAAATGTCTTTGGTATTTTGCAGTCTCAGAGTCACCATCAACTGTACCAAAACGCAAGGCATTCAGGTTAGCCACAGGTCTTGCACCCATCGTAAAGATATCTCTAAGTATACCTCCCACACCTGTCGCAGCTCCTTGAAACGGCTCTATGAATGAGGGGTGGTTATGTGACTCCATTTTAAACACAGCAGCCATACCATCACCTATGTCAATGACCCCCGCATTTTCTCCTGGTCCCTGTATGACCCATGGTGCTGTGGTAGGAAATCCTCTAAGGTACTTTGTGCTTGACTTGTAGGAGCAATGTTCTGACCACATCGCAGAGAAGATACCTATCTCTACCAAATTTGGGTGCCTGCCGTCTAAAATACGTAGAATATCTTCGTATTCTTCTTTGGATAGTTTATGATTTTTTAAAACTTCATCTAAATCTTCTATTGGCTCATTGACTTGTGACATTCAGTGTGTCCTTTGGGGCGTTAATTAAGAGTTGTATTTTACTAAAAAAGTGCTAAATAAGGCTTGAAAAGGTAAAATATGAGATTAAATAATTTAAGGCTTTTTATGGACAAAATATTACAAATGCTAGAGCTGCAACAAGAACTTAATGATACTACAAATGGACCTGGATGGGAAAATGGCATGACTCAAAATGGCAAAATCATTGACTGGAGGCGTTGTACCTACCTAGAGTGTGCAGAACTCATAGAGTCCTATCCTTGGAAACACTGGAAAAATATAGATGCCAAACCTGATTATGCCAATATCAAGATTGAGGCTGTAGATATCTGGCACTTTATCATGTCTCAAGCCCTTGAAGATTACAAAAGAGAAAACCTAGGAAGCATTGATACACTTGCAAGAAATATTCATGACCTGCCCAATTTTGCTGCATTTACATCAGAGCCAAAAGAGACGTTTAAGGACTACTATACACAGATAGCAGTGGTAGAAGTACTCATGAAGCGTCTCTTTTGTGGAGGCTCCACACAAAAACTTATGGAGGCATTTATAGATGTAGCCATACAGTCAGGGCTCAATCTTGATACCCTCTACAAACTCTATATAGGGAAAAATATACTCAATACATTTAGACAAGACCATGGCTACAAAGATGGCTCATATACCAAAATATGGAATGGAAAAGAAGACAATGTTGTGATGCAGGAGATTTTAGAAAGTGATGACAATATAAGTCCAAAAGCACTTTATAAAGCACTTGAACTTACTTATCCTACTCATTGATACAGAAGGAGTAAAAGAGACTAATCTACCAACCTACTTAAGTCTCTTTGTATTACCTGATTACCAGTTACAGAGACTTTTGTCGCGATACGTATACTTTTGGGTGTGGAGTATCCACATTCACTTCCGCACTTTACTGTTCCTATGAGATAATAACTCCCTGTTGGGACACCATAAAAGGCAAATTCACCCTGAGGGTTTGCTGCTGTAAATCTTAAATAGTTAAAGAGTCTATTGTCTGCTTTTTCCATCTTGTATCCACCAATATAGCTCTCATTATACCACTGCTTAGAATATGAAGTCACAGGATTCAAATAGAGTCTGGTACCTGCACCTACAACTTTTTTACCATAGGCATCTTTTATATAAATACTTCCTTTGACTGTCCCCTTACCCGATCTAGATAAACGGTTGTATTCAGCTACAGGAAAGGCGATTCGTTCCATTTTCTCTACTGGTGCTTCTTCTGTGATGACAGTTGGTGCTTCGGGAGTAGCTACCTCTTCTTTGTCAAGGTCAGAGATATCCACATTTTCTTCTACATTGGTTTGATTTGCCCATGTATTATCCTGTGCTTGTCTAACTGCTGGCTCTTCAAGTACCAGTTCTCTCTGTACACATCCAGAAAAGCCAAACAGTATCACAAGTAACACAAATAGTGTAGATATTTTTTTAATCATCATTCTTCCCTTAAATTGTTAATGATTGATTATACACTATTAACACTTTTTATTCTTTTTATTTTCTAAAAACTTTTCAAGATGACCTTTTGCCTCATT